>JALORV010000114.1 GCA_025458735.1 Burkholderiaceae bacterium
ACGATGGCCGCACCGTGCGCGTGCGCACGCATCACGGCGCGGCCGAACTGGACCGCCAGGCCGACGGCCGCTTCGCAGGCGAAGGCTATGTGCTGAACCTGAACGCCGAGGGCGGCGCCGCACTGGACCAAGGCGGCAAGAGCCAGGGCAAGGGCTGCAAGCCGGCGACCTGACAGCGGCTGCGGCGTACGGTGCGGCGGCGCGGGCCGCCCTTTGCCATCCGCCGTCGCTGACTGCCGCCGGCACGGGGCGACAGCTCAGACGTCGATGTTGCCCGCCGCCAGCGCGTTGTTCTCGATGAACTGGCGCCGCGGCTCGACTTCGTCGCCCATCAGCGTGGTGAAGATCTGGTCGGCGCCGATGGCATCCTCGATCTGCACCTTGAGCAGGCGGCGCACGGCGGGATCCATCGTCGTTTCCCACAATTGCTCGGGGTTCATCTCGCCCAGCCCCTTGTAGCGCTGCTTGCCGATCGCGCTTTCGGCCTGCGCCAGCAGCCATTGCATCGCGGCCCGGAAGTCGGGCACCAGCGCGTCCTTCGCCTTGTCGCCGTCGCCGCGCGCGATGCGCGCGCCGTCGCCGATCAGCCCCTTGAAGGTGCGGGCGGCGCCGTGCAGGGTCTGGTAGTCGGCGGTCAGCGGGAAGTCGGCGTCGATGGCGCTCGCCTTGACGTTGCCGTGATGGCGGCGATGGATCAGCAGCCGGTGCTTGTCGAGTTTGGCGTCGTACTGGGCGAACACCTCGACCGTGTGGTTGCCCATCGCCTGCGCCAGCGCCCGTGCGCTCGCCTCGGCGCCGGCCGCATCGCCCAGCTGCAGCTCGACGCCGCCGACGATCGCCTCCATGGCGCCGCGGTCGATGACGTGCGCCAGCCGCTGCACGACGGCATCGGCGAGCAGGTACTGGCGCGCGAGTTCGGCGAGGGCGTCGCCGGCGATCGGCCGGCTGGCCTCGACCGCGGCGCGGTCGGTGTAAAGGCGTGCGCCGTCGAGGGCGAGCTTCAGCAGATAGAGGGCGAGTTCGTGGTCGTCCTTGAGGTAACGCTCGTCCTTGCCGTGCTTGACCTTGTACAGCGGCGGCTGGGCGATGTAGATGTGGCCGCGCTCGACCAGCGACGTCATCTGGCGGTAGAAGAGCGTCAGCAGCAGGGTGCGGATGTGGGCGCCGTCGACGTCGGCGTCGGTCATCACGATGATGCGGTGATAGCGCAGCTTGTCCGGGTTGAACTCGGGACCGATGCCGGTGCCGAGCGCGGTGATCAGCGTGGCGATCTGCTCGGAGGCGATCAGCTTGTCGAAGCGGGCGCGCTCGACGTTGAGCACCTTGCCGCGCAGCGGCAGGATCGCCTGGAACTTGCGGTCGCGGCCCTGCTTGGCGCTGCCGCCGGCGGAGTCGCCCTCGACGATGTACAGCTCGCACTTGGCCGGATCGCGCTCCTGGCAGTCGGCGAGCTTGCCGGGCAGGCCGGCGCCGTCGAGCAGCCCCTTGCGGCGGGTCATCTCGCGCGCCTTGCGCGCGGCCTCGCGGGCACGCGCCGCCTCGACGATCTTGCCGCAGATGATCTTGGCGTCGGCCGGCTTCTCCAGCAGGAAGCTTTCGAGCGCGCGGGCGACCACGTCCTCGACCGCCGGCCTCACCTCGCTGGAGACCAGCTTGTCCTTGGTCTGCGAGCTGAACTTCGGCTCCGGCACCTTGACGGAGAGCACGCAGGCCAGCCCCTCGCGCATGTCGTCGCCGGTGGTCTCGACGCGGGCCTTCTTGTCGAGTTCGTTGGCCTTGATGTAGTTGTTGAGCACCCGCGTCATCGCCGCGCGCAGCCCGGTGATGTGCGTGCCGCCGTCCTTCTGCGGGATGTTGTTGGTGAAGGCGAGCAGGTTCTCGGCGTAGGCGTCGTTCCACTGCATCGCCACCTCGACGAGGCGAAGTCCTCTTCCTTGCCGCTGCGCTGGTCGACGAGGCGGATGCGCACGCCGTTGTTGAGGAAGGACAGTTCGCGCAGCCGCTTGGACAGGATCTCGTAGTGGAACTCGACCTTGCCGAAGATCGTCTCGTCGGGCAGGAAGTGCACCTCGGTGCCGCGCTTTTCGGTGTCGCCGACCACCTTCATCGGCGACACGGCCTGGTCGTCGACCTGCTGGAGCACGCGGTCGAGCACCTCGCCCAGGCGGAACTCGAGGAAATGCACCTTGCCGTCGCGGCGCACCGTCAGCCGCAGCCACTTCGACAGCGCGTTGACGCAGGAGACGCCGACCCCGTGCAGCCCGCCGGAGACCTTGTAGCTGTTCTGGTTGAACTTGCCGCCGGCGTGCAGCTCGGTGAGCGCGATCTCGGCTGCCGAGCGCTTCGGCTCGTGCTTGTCGTCCATCTTGACGCCGGTCGGGATGCCGCGGCCGTTGTCGATCACCGACAGCGAGTTGTCGGTATGGATGGTGACGACGATGTCGTCGCACCAGCCGGCCAGCGCTTCGTCGATCGCGTTGTCGACGACTTCGAAGACCATGTGATGCAGGCCGGTGCCGTCCTGCGTGTCGCCGATGTACATGCCGGGCCGCTTGCGCACGGCTTCCAGGCCCTCGAGGATCTGGATGCTGGCGGCGCCGTAGTCGGCGGAACTGCTCTCGGTGGTGGATGCCGGCGGGATGGGGACTGCTGCCAATTGGTTTCCTTGCTGCCCTGGACCTCTAGATCCGCATCGGCATCACGACGTACTTGAACCGGTCGCTGTCCGGCATGGTGATCAGCGCGCTGCCGAGCGCGTCGCCGAGCGAGAAGCCGACCTGCTCGCTCCTCAGGTTGGCCAGCACGTCGAGCAGGTAGGTGACGTTGAAGCCGATGTCGAGGCCGTCGCCGGCGTAGTCGATCTCGAGTTCCTCCTGCGCATCCTCCTGGTCGGAGTTGGTCGAGTTGATCTTCAGGCTGCCGGTGCCCATCACCATGCGTACGCCCTTGAACTTGTCGGTGGTCAGGATCGCGGCGCGCTGCAGGGCCGCCGACAGCAGTTCGCGGTTGACCAGGAAGTGGCGCGTGTTGCCGCTCGGGATCACCTTCGTGTAGTCGGGGAACTTGCCCTCGACCAGCTTGGAGATCAGCTCGATGCCGCCGAAGGAGAATTTCACCTGGGTGGCGGCCATCTGCACCCGCACCGGCTCGTCGGCGCTGTCCGGCAGCAGGCGCGACAGTTCGTGGATGGTCTTGCGCGGGACGATCGCCTCGATGCGGCCGCTGGCGGCGCCGTCCTTGGCGACCTCGCACAGGGCGAGGCGGTGGCCGTCGGTGGCCACCGCGCGCACGGTCTTGCCGTCGACGACCAGCAGCATGCCGTTGAGGTAGTAGCGGATGTCCTGCGCCGCCATCGCGTAGTGGACCATCGCCAGCAGGTGCTTCAGGGTTCCGGCCGGCAGTTGGAAGTCGGCCGTGTACTCGGCGGCGGCGACGCTCGGGTATTCCTCGGCCGCCATGGTCTGCAGGTTGAAGCGGCTGCGGCCGGACTGCACGGTGAGCTTCTTGCCGCTCAGCGACAGCGTGACGTCGGCCTCGGGAAGCGCGCGCAGGATGTCGACCAGCTTGCGCGCCGATACGGTCGTGGCCGCCGCATCGCGGCCGCTGCCGATGGCGGCCTGGGTCTGGATCTGGATCTCGAGATCGGTGGCGGTGAAGGACACCTGTTCGCCGTCCTTGCGCACCAGCACGTTGGCGAGGATCGGCAGCGTCTGCCGACGCTCGACGATGCCGCTGACCACCTGCAGCGGCTTCAGCAATGCATCGCGGCCGGCTTTGACGAGTTGCATTGGTTTCCTTTTCTTTCAGAACAAGAAAAGCTAGTTAATAGAGCTCGCGCCGTTCGGGGGAAAAGCCGCTCAAAGGCCGGTCGGTCAAGCACTTGCAGTCGCCGGAAGGCTGTGGGCAGACCGTGGGCAGCCGCGTGCGGCGGTTGTGGACAGCGTTGGGTAAGCGGGTCCTCGCCTTCGGCAACCGCGCATTTTCCCACGGTTGTCCCCGGCCGTGCAGCGGGCCTGTCCACAGCTTCTGCACGGGCCGCCGTCGGGGGCGGTTCAGCTTTTCAGCGCCTGCTCCAGCACGTGCAGCGCGTGGTTCAGTTCGCTGTCCTTGGTGCGGTGCTGGCCGATCTTGCGCACGGCGTGCAGCACGGTCGTATGGTCGCGGCCGCCGAAGAGTTCGCCGATCTCCGGCAGGCTCTTCTGCGTCATTTCCTTGGCCAGGTACATGGCCACCTGGCGCGGCATGGCGATCGAGTTGGGCCGGCGTTTGCTGTACATGTCGGCGACCTTGATCTTGTAGTACTCGGCCACCGTCTTCTGGATCAGTTCGACCGTGATCTGGCCGGTGCTCGCGCCGAGCAGGTCCTTCAGGGCCTCCCTGGCCAGGTCCACCGACAGGGGCCGGCCGTGGAACGAGGCGAATGCGAGGATCTTGCGCAACGCCCCTTCGAGTTCGCGCACGTTGCTGCGCAGGTTCTTGGCGACGAAGAAGGCCACGTCTTCGGAGAGTTCCGCCCGCTCGAGTTCGGCCTTCTTGAGCAGGATGGCCACGCGCATCTCGAGCTCGGGCGGCTCGATGCCGACGGTCAGCCCGGAGGAAAAGCGCGACACCAGCCGGTCCTCGATGTCCTTCAGCTCCTTCGGGTAGGTGTCCGAGGTGATGATGATCTGCTTGCGGCCGGCCACCAGGGCCTCGAAGGCGTAGAAGAACTCCTCCTGGGTGCGGCTCTTGCCGCCGAAGAACTGGATGTCGTCGATCAGCAGCAGGTCGAGCGAGTGGTAATAGCGCTTGAACTCGTCGAAGGCCTTCTTCTGGTAGGCACGCACCACGTCGCTGACGTACTGCTCGGCATGGATGTACCGGACCTTGGCGTTCGGCCGGCGGGCCAGGATGCCATTGCCGACGGCGTGGACGAGGTGCGTCTTGCCCAGGCCGACGCCGCCGTAGAGGAAAAGGGGGTTGTACGAGCCGCCCGGATTCTCGGCGACCTGCAGGGCGGCGGCGCGCGCGAGCTGGTTGGCCTTGCCGGTGACGAAGGTATCGAAGGTCAGCGCCTGCTGCAGGCGGGCGCGTTCGACGTGCTCGATCGTCCCGGCCGATATCGGCGAGCCGTCGTTGAGCGGCGGTGTCTCACCGTCCGCCTCGGACCGACTTCCCGCTCGAAGCGGTTCCACCTCCGCCTCGGCGGCGACGCTGGGCGACACCTCGAACTGAACGTCGACCGGGTGGTGCACGACATTGGCCGCCGCGGCGCGGATGCGTGAGCCGAACTGGCTGAGGACGGCGTCGAGCTTCAGGCGGTTGGGCGCGCCGATGCGCAACTGGCGCGCATCCGCGTCATAGGCGATCGCCCGCAGCGGCTTGATCCAGGCGGTGTACTGCTGCGGCGTGAGTTCGCGCTCCAGCACACTGGAGCAGTCTTTCCAGATCTCGATCATGGGTTGCTACGACGCCCCCTTGCGGCCGATCCGCCTGCCGAAGGCAGGTGCGGCTCATGTTTTTACGAGGTGAATCGACGGAATTCAGCGGATTTGCAAAGAGATGAGCTGTGTTCTGCTCGATCAACTGAATTTCGGCGGTCACCCAAAGTCGGGATGGCAGTAGCGCAATGACGCGCGTCCCACACCATCGACGGCGAGCAGTCTAGCCACCGCGCGACGCGTTATCCACATGCCGACGACCGTTGCCCAGCAGATGAGCATCCGGCACTTGCCGCTGAGTCTGGCCTTTAGTGATAGTGTTTACTCACATACGGTCAGACGTCACGAGATGGCCGGCCACTTTTTTTTCTGGCAGGTTTGTTCTGTGAATAAGCGGTGGGTAGTTGTGAACAAGCCGACGCGGCGCAGCACGAGACACCGCCCGCCGTCCAGTCCCGGCGCGGCAGCGCCGTTTGACGCCGCCCCGGCCCATCGCTTCTAATAGCGGGCTTTTCGCGGCGGCGCACGATGATGCATGGCCCGCCCACGCCACGTCGATCCGCGCGCCTCGCCGAGCTTGGCGACGCGCGAGTTCCGTGCCGCACGACGTTTCCTACCGGGAATTCCTGATCATGGCCACCAAACGTACTTTTCAGCCCTCGGTCGTCAAGCGCAAACGCACGCATGGCTTCCTCGTTCGCATGAGGACGCGCGGCGGCCGCGCGGTGCTGAATGCACGTCGCGCCAAGGGACGCCAGCGGCTCGCCGCCTGAAGCGGCGGCCGTCGACGACCGAGCACGCCTGCCGGCGGGCCGTCGGTTGCGTTCAGCTGCACAGTTCGCCGCCGTGACTTCCGATCCCCAGGCGCTGCGCGCGGGCCGGCGTTGGCTTTCCGTCGCGGGCCG
>JALORV010000115.1 GCA_025458735.1 Burkholderiaceae bacterium
GTCTGTCTCCGGCAACTGCCGCATCTGCGTGGTGGAGGTCGAGGGCGAAGGTGGCGGCGGCAGCTGGATGGAGATCGCCTGCAACATGCCGGTCACCGAGGGCATGCGGGTGCTGACCGACTCGGAGGGCGTGCAGGCCCGGCGGCGCGAGACGCTGCAGTTCATCCTGCTCAATCACCCGGTCGACTGTGGCATCTGCGACAAGGCCGGCGAGTGCATGCTGCAGGACTATCACTACGAAATGAACGGGCTGCCGTCGATCTCCACGGTGCCCAAGGTCTCCGCGACCAAGTATCACGAGCTGTCCAGCCGGATCGTGCTCGACAACGAGCGCTGCATCGTCTGCTCGCGCTGCGTGCGCTTCACGCGCGAGGTCTCGAAGTCGCACGCGCTCGGAATCCAGAACCGCGGCGACGGCTCGCTGGTGCGGGCCGCCGAGGGCCGCAGCCTCGACGACGATCCGTACTCGGACAACGTCGTCGACCTGTGCCCGGTGGGGGCTCTGCTGTCCAGGCCCTTCCTGCACAAGGCGCGCGTGTGGTACCTGAAGGCAACACCTTCCGTGTGTCCGGGATGCAGCCGCGGCTGCAGCATCGACCTCTGGCACCGCAAGCCGGAATGGAAGCTCAACGCGCTCGACGCCCGCGACAACACGGCCATCGCGCGCGTGACGCCGCGCGAGAACCCCGCCGTCAACGGGCCCTGGATCTGCAACAAGGGGCGCGACCTCGCGCGCATCTTCGAGCGCCCGCGCGCTGAGGAGGCGATGCTCGCGGGCCGGCCGGCGCTGCTCGCCGACGCGATCAACGTGGCGCGTGCCGCCATCCGCCGCGCGCGGCGCCCGGTGGCGCTGGTGTCCAGCTGGGGCTCGAACGAGGAGCTGGCCGCGTTCTCCGCGGCGCTCGGTGGGCGCTTCGAGTGCATCGTCAAGTCGGACTGCCAGCCCGAGCCCGGTGAGCGGCTCGAGGACGACCTGCTGATTCGCGCCGACAAGAATCCCAACATGCGGCGGGCGCAGGAGCTGTTCGGAGCCGACGCGCGCCTGGTGCCGGAAGACGCCGACCTCGTGCTGGTGTGGGGGGAGGGCGCCAGCTTTGCCAGCCTGCCGCGCGGCGTGAAGACCATCCTGCTCGGCTCCTACCTCGCTCCGGAAAACGGGCTGGTCGACGTGTTCATCCCGGTCAGCATCCAGACCGAGCGCGCCGGGCATTACACCAACTTCGCCGGTGTCGTCAGCGCATTCGCGCCGATCGTGCGCAAGAAGGCGACCGTTGCGCATGCCGAGCAGCTGTTCGCACAGCTCGGCGTGCCGGCCGAGGCCACCGCATGATCCAGGACCTCGTCATCGCCGTCGTCTTCATCACCTACGCCATCTCGGTGCTGATGGGCTTCGGCACCGTGCTGACCTGGGTCGAGCGCAAGCAGGCTGCGGTCATGAGCGACCGCATTGGTGCCAACCGCGCCTACCTGCGGATCCCGTTCACCCAGGTCAAGCTGGTCTGGTGGGGGCTGTTCCACGGCATGGCGGACGGCCTGAAGATGATCCTCAAGGAGGACTTCAAGCCGAAGACCTACGACTGGTATGCCTATGCGGTGGCGCCGTGGGTCGTGTTCACACCCGTGCTGCTGGTGTTCGCCGTCATCCCCTTCGGCGGGCAGCTGGTGCCGGGCGAGCTGATCCCTCCGCTGGCGGACTGGTTCGGCGACCGTGCCTATCCGATGCAGATCGCGCGTCTCGACGCCGGCCTGCTGATCGTGTTCGCCTTCGGCGGCATGACGATCATCGGCGCCATGCTGGCAGGCTGGTCGTCGTCGAACAAGTTCTCGCTGCTGGGTGCGCTGCGCGCCGGCAGCCAGATGATCTCCTACGAGGTCATCATGGGCCTCACCGTGCTGGGGCTGATCGTGATCTTCGGCACCGTCGACCTCAACTCGATCGTGCAGCAGCAGTCCGGCATCGTGCTGGGCGTGCTGCCGGCCTGGGGCATCGTGCTGCAGCCCTTTGCGGCGATCCTCTTCATGGTGGCGGCGATCGCCGAGAACAAGCGCATCCCGTTCGACCTGCCCGAGGCCGAGTCGGAGCTGATCGCCGGCTACTTCACCGAGTACTCGGCGATGAAAATGGGCCTGTTCATGTTCGCCGAGTTCATCGAGATCGCGATCATCGGCGCGCTGTTCACGACGCTCTTCCTCGGCGGCTACAACCTGCCGTTCATGACCGACTCCGGCTTCGCCTTCCCGGGCGGCCACACGATCGCGCTGCCGCACGGCGTCGTCGTGGTCACTCAGCTCGCCGTGTTCCTCGCCAAGGTATTCATTGTCTGCAGCTTCCAGATCCTGGTGCGCTGGACCCTGCCGCGCTTCCGCTACGACCAGGTGCTGCGCTTCGCGTGGAAGTTCATGCTGCCGCTGACCCTGATCAACCTGGTGGTGACGGTGGTCTTCGTCTGGGCAAGGGGGCTGGTCCAGTGAGCCGCCCCGTGCACGTGCGCCGGAAGTACTGGAACGAGCCGAAGATGGGCTGGTGGGAGCAGGCCTATCTGCCTGAAATCCTGCGCGGGCTTGCCATCACCGGCGGTGTGTTCGTGCGCAACATGCTGCGCTGGATGACCGGGAAGAAGGGCGCGCTGACGACTTACTACCCGGAGGAGAAGCGCTGGGACTACGCGCGCGGCAATCGTGGCAAGCACGTGCTGACGCAGCGTGACGACGGCACTGGCCGGCCGCAGTGCATCGCCTGCAACATGTGCGCGACCGTCTGTCCGGCGAAGGTGATCGAGATCGAGGCAGGCTTCGATCCGGCCGACACGGCGCACCCGAAGTACCCGCTGCGCTTCGAGATCGACTACTCGCGCTGTGTGTTCTGCGGGCTGTGCGTCGAGGCCTGTCCGGAAGATGCCATCCGCATGGTCGAGGATGTGCCGCACCTGCCGTCCGCCGACCGCGGCCGCATGTGGCTCGGCAAGGAGGAACTGCTGACGTGGCGGCCGCAGAGTGACGTCGCCAAGTCCTATTCGAAGCCGGCAGCGCCAGCCGGTCCAGCGGCGCGGGGACACTGATGGAACAGCTGCTCGCCAACCTCGACACGCTGCTGCTGGTGGTCTTCTCGATCTGCGCGCTGGTCGGCGCCGCCCTGATGCTGGTGCTGCGCGAGCCGATGCGCGTTGCGCTGGCGCTGATTTCGACGATGGTCTTCCTCGGCGGCATCTACGGACTGCTCGGCGTGCACTTCATCGCGGCCTTCCAGGTGCTCATCTATGTCGGCGCGGTGATGGTCTTCATGGTCTACACGATCATGCTGCTCGATCCGCGCGACTCCGCCGGCCAGCGTCGCTTCTCCGGCCTGCTGGTGCCCGGGGTGTTCGGATGCGGCCTGTTCATGCTCGCGCTCGGTGCCCTGGTGTGGGCCGGTGCCGGCGGCGCGCGGCGCGGGCCGGGCGGGGCGGGATTCACGCTGTCGCAGTTCTCGGCCGAGTTCCTCAACGAGTACTGGCTCGAATTCGAATTGACGTCGGTGCTGCTGCTGGCAGCGATCGTTGCCGCCATCGCGGTGATCCAGGTCAGCCGGAAGAGCCATGGATAAGGTGCAGATGCTGATCGGGCTCTCGATCGCGCTGTTCGCGATCGGGCTGACCGGAGTGATCATCCGGCGCAACGTGCTGGTCATGCTGATGTGCATGGAGCTGATGCTCAACGGCGTCAACCTGAGCCTGGTCACGTTCGCGCACCAGGCCGAGTCGGCGGTGGCCGCCGTGCTGGTGTTCCTGGTGTTCGTGGTCGCGACCGCCGAGATTGCGATCGCGATCCCGATCGTGCTGCTGCTGGTACGCCGCAAGCACACGCTCGACATCGATGCCTACGCGGACCTGAAGGGCTGAGGGAGTGAAGGCGTGACGACCACCCAGTTGCTGCTGCCGATCGTCGTCCTGCCGCTGATCGGGTTCCTGATCAATGGCCTGCTGGGCAACCGCCTCGGCAAGGGCGTCGTCAGCGTGGTGGCCTGCGGGCTGCCGGTGGTCGCCTTCCTGTTCGCGATCCGCGCCACCGCGGACCTGCTCGCGGGCAGCACTCCGCTGGTGCAGTCGGTCTTCACCTGGGCCGCGATCGGCGAGAGCCGCTTCGAGATCGCCTTTTACTTCGACCGCCTGACGGCGGTGATGACGCTGATCGTCACCGGCGTCGGCTCGCTGATCCACATCTACTCGACCGGCTACATGCACGAGGACAGGAGCTACGCGCGCTACTTCGCGTACCTCAACCTGTTCCTGTTCTTCATGCTGATGCTGGTGCTCGGCCGCTCGCTGCTGGTGCTGTTCGTCGGCTGGGAGGGCGTCGGCCTGGCGTCGTACCTCCTGATCGGCTTCTGGTTCGAGGATCCGGAGAAGGCGGCCGCCGGCAAGAAGGCCTTCATCACCAACCGCGTCGGGGACGCCGGCTTCCTGCTGGGAATGTTCCTGCTGTACCGCGCGCTCGGCACGCTGGAGATGGACCAGATCAATGCCGCGTTCCTGGCCGGGCCGGTGGCGGTGTCGGCGGGCCTCGTCGGTGTCTGCCTCTTCATCGGCGCCACCGGCAAGTCGGCGCAGATCCCGCTGCACGTGTGGTTGCCGGACGC
>JALORV010000469.1 GCA_025458735.1 Burkholderiaceae bacterium
GCGCCGTCGATCGCATGCCAGAGCTTCAGCAGGTAATTGAGGTCCCACTGCAGTTCCTCGGCGGCGCGGCCGATGCCGGCGGTGCGCGCGATGATCGACATGCCGGCCGGCAGATCGAGCTTGTCCATGGTCTCGCGCAGTTCCTGCCGGTCCTCGCCCTCGATGCGGCGCGAGACGCCGCCACCGCGCGGGTTGTTCGGCATCAGGACCAGGTAGCGGCCCGCCAGCGAGACAAAGGTGGTGAGCGCCGCGCCCTTGTTGCCGCGCTCTTCCTTTTCCACCTGGACCACGAGTTCCTGGCCCTCGCGCAGCGCTTCCTTGATGCTGGCGCTGCGGACGTCGACACCTTCGCGGAAATAGCTGCGCGCAACTTCCTTGAACGGCAGGAAGCCATGGCGCTCCTCGCCGTAGTCGACGAAGCAGGCCTCGAGGCTGGGCTCGACGCGGGTGATGACGCCCTTGTAGATGTTCGACTTGCGCTGGGCCTGGCCAGCCGTCTCGATGTCGATGTCGATCAGCTTCTGGCCGTCGACGATCGCCACGCGCAGTTCCTCTGCGTGCGTGGCGTTGAACAGCATGCGCTTCATTCAGCACTCCTTGCGCCTTCTCAGGGGCGCTTTCCGGTGCCGCAACGAAGGGGTGGGCTGAGCGGGCTCGGTTCAGTCGCCGGCAGCCATACCGCGGGGCGCCGAGGCGCGATCGCGGCGCCGCAGTCCGACCGTGTCTCCGCCCACGCCGTCAAGCGGCGCGCGGCAGCAGGTGAATACGGGGTCGGTCATGCGGCGGTAGCTTCCGGTTTCCTTGCTTGACACACCGCGGCGAATTGCGCCGCGCTCAGGTTCCACTCGATCGTTTCGGCGGGACCGGCCTGGGCCGGTCCTCGCAGCTGGCGGGAAACGCCATGGCAGCCTCGCGGCCGCCGACTGCGAAATCAAAGAGGCCATGCTGGCCTCGACAACCCGGGCAACCTCCGTCACCTGGGCCCCGTCGCTTCGAAATTCCGCCCTGGCATCGCCGCGGAGCAGCGACTGCGGAGGCTACAATTCCTTGCGTGTGTCGCTCTTCGGCGGGCCAACCGGAGTTCGCCGCATCCTCCCAGGCGCGCCTTGCAGGCGCCGACCGGAACCTCGTCGATTCCGGTGTCCTCCGGGATTCCCGAAAAAGCTAGACGGCTCAAGTATATGCAAGATGAGCGCCGCCCGTAAAACCGGAAAGCCCGGCAAAGCGCCCCCAGCGGCATCGGATGAGCCCGCGCGGGCTGCGCCGGCCGCGGTGAGGCAGCTGCTGATCGGGCCGGAGCACGCCGGCCAGCGCCTCGACAACTACCTGCTGCGACTGGCCAAGGGCGTGCCCAAGAGCCACGTCTATCGCATCGTCCGCAGCGGCGAAGTGCGGGTGAACAAGGGCCGTCTACGAAGACGACGACCTGATCGCGGTCGACAAGCCGGCGGGCGTGGCGGCCCACGGCGGCAGCGGAGTGGCGCATGGCGTCATCGAGCGCGTGCGGGCGGCGCGACCGCAGCTCGCCTTCATCGAACTGGCGCATCGTCTCGATCGCGAGACCTCAGGCATCCTGCTGCTCGCCAAGTCGCGCCGTGCGCTGCTCTCGCTGCACGAGCAGATGCGCGAGGGTCGCGTCGACAAGCGCTACTTCGTGCTGGTGGCGGGTGCCTGGGTCAACGACCGGCAGCATGTGCGGCTCGCGCTGACGAAGTACGTCAACCGGCACGGCGAGCGCCGCGTGGCGATCGATCCCGCCGGCATGCCGTCGCACACGGTGTTCAACCTGCTGCAGCGATTTGACGGCTTCGCGCTGCTCGAGGCCGATCTCCGCACCGGCCGTACGCACCAGATCCGGGTTCACCTGTCGCACCTCGGGTTCCCGATCGTCGGCGACGACAAGTACGGTGATTTCGAGCTGAACCGAAGGATGGCCCACGGCGACTACGGCGCCCGCTTCGGCCGCATGTTCCTGCACGCCCATGCGGTCCGCCTCGCGCACCCTGTCACCGGGGCGCCGCTCGCGCTGGAGGCGCTGCTGCCTGCGGCCTGCGAGGACCTGCTGCAGGCCCTGGGGGAGCGTCATGCCGCCGCCGTATGAACTCGTCGTGTTCGACTGGGACGGCACGGTCGTCGATTCGACCGCCAGCATTGCCCGCTCGATTCAGCAGGCGGCAGCCGATCTGGGTCTGGCCGTGCCCAGCACGGCGCAGGCCAGCCACGTGATCGGATTGGGCCTGCGCGATGCCCTGGCAGCGGCGGTGCCGGACCTCGGTGCCGACCGCATCGAGGACAGCGAGCGCTACCGGCATCACTATCTGGCAGTAGAGCAGGATATCGTGCTGTTCGAAGGGATACGTGAGCTGCTGGCGGCCCTTGCAGCCGATGGCGCGCGGCTCGCAGTGGCGACCGGCAAGAGCCGGCGCGGGCTGGACCGTGCTTTCGAGTCCACCGGCCTCGGCAGCTACTTCGAGGCTTCCCGCTGCGCCGACGAGACGCGGCCCAAGCCGCATCCGGCAATGCTGCAGGAGCTGACGACGCTGCTGGCGGTGCGCCGCGAACGCACGGTGATGGTC
>JALORV010000470.1 GCA_025458735.1 Burkholderiaceae bacterium
GGTCCGGAGCCCACGCGCGTCGAGTACGCCTTCGTGATGCCCAGCACGTAATCGAGCCGCTGCGGCGCGACCCCGGCGCCGGCTGCCGCTGCACCCGCAACCGTGTTGCTCGACGTCACATACGGGTAGGTGCCGTGATCGACGTCGAGCAGCGTGCCCTGGGCGCCCTCGAACAGCAGGCGCTGGCCCGCCGCCATGACGGCGTTCAGCCGGTACGACACGTCGGTGATCATCGGCTTGATGCGTTCGGCAAGTGCGAGCGTGCGGTCGATCAGCGGCCCCGCCTCGACGGCCTCCGCCCCGAGGTACTTCACCAGCACGAAGTTGTGATAGTCGAGCGCCTCGCGAACCAGTTCGCCGAAGCGTGCCGGATCGAACAGGTCCTGCGCGCGCACGGCACGCCGGGCAACCTTGTCCTCGTAGGCAGGGCCGATGCCGCGACCGGTCGTACCGATCTTGCCGGCGCCCTTCCTTTCCTCGCGCGCCTTGTCCAGCGCGACGTGGTAGTCGAGGATCAGCGGACAGTTGCCGCTGATCGACAGACGCGGCGCGGCGTCGACGCCGGCCAGCTTCAGTTCGTCGATCTCGCCCAGCAGCGCCTGCGGCGAGAGCACCACGCCATTGCCGACATAGCAGCGCATGTTCGGGTGCAGGATGCCCGAGGGAATCAGGCGCAGGATGGTCTTCACGCCGTTGATGACCAGCGTATGCCCGGCGTTATGACCACCCTGGAAACGCACCACGCCGTCGACGTTCTCGGTGAGCCAGTCGACGATCTTGCCCTTGCCCTCGTCGCCCCACTGGGTGCCGACGACGACTATGTTCTGTGCCATGCCATGTCCTGTGCGGCAGCCCCGGCGCCATCTCTCGCCGCAACCTGCCAGGTGGAGTCAATGCGCCGCAGTTCGCGGTCGAAGACGAAGTCGCCCGGTGCCACGCCGTCAGCCTCCTCGGACAGCCGCTGCACGACGATGTGGCCCGCGGCGCGCAGTTTTCCGATCGCCTGCTTCAGGCCCGGCGCATCGCCGGCCGGCGCGAGTATGGCGCAGGGCGGATCGGAAACGAGCAGCCGCACCAGGTCGCGCAGGTAGATCGAGAATCCCACGGCCGGCCGCGAGCGTCCGAACGCCTTGCCGATGTCGTCGTAGCGACCGCCACGCAGCAGCGCGCCCGACAGCTGCGAGGCATGCACCGCGAAGGTCGCGCCGGTGAGGTAGCGATACCCGTGCAGATCGGCGAGGTCGACGGAAACCGTGTCGGCGCCGCAGCTGGCCGCCAGCCGGTCGAGTTCATCCAGCGCGGTCCGCAGCCGGGACCGCCGCCGAGGCGGGCAAGCGCCGCCAGCCCGTCCCGCACCGGCCCGGTCAGTCCATTGAGAGCGACCTCGAGCGCCGGCAGGTCCTTGGTGCTGAGCGCGGCAAGTATCTCGTCTTCCTGCGGCGCCGGCAGGCGGGCGAGATCAAGCAGGCCGCGCACCACGCCGGTATGCCCAAGGTCGATGCCGACGCGCGCCATGCCCGCGACCCGCAGCGATGCGACTGCCAGCTCGACCACCTCGGCATCCGCCTCGACGCCAGCGACGCCATAGAGCTCGGCGCCTACCTGCAGCGGCTCACGCACCGCAAGCGGATGCAACGGCCGTGCGTGCAGCACGCTGCCGGCATAGCACAGCCGCACCACGCCGGTTCGATTCAGGATGTGTGCATCGATGCGCGCCACCTGGGGCGTGATGTCGGCGCGCAGCCCGAGCATGCGCCCGCTGGCCTGGTCGATCAACTTGAAGGTGCGCAGGTCGATGTCGCTGCCGGTGCCGGTCAGCAGCGAATCGACGTACTCGATCAGCGGCGGAATGACGAGTTCGTAGCCGTAGCCCGCGTACAGGTCGAGCAATGCGCGCCGCACCTGCTCGACGCGGCGCGCCTCGCGCGGCAGGACGTCGGAAATGTTCTCGGGCAGGAGCCAGCGCGGCATGAAGGCAGGCAGGAACGGGGTCGTGGGGCCGTCGGCTCGCCACGGAGGTGGCGGGAAGTCAGCTCAGAAACCAGAACAATAACGCGCCGCCCACGACGGCCAGCAACCCGAAGAAGCGGATCTGCCCGTCGTTGAGTTCGGTCACCCGCTGGAACATCTGCCGCCAGGCAGCCGGCGCCAGCAGCGGCAGCAGGCCCTCGAGCACCAGCATCAGCCCGAAGGCAAGCGCGAGCGTCTCCAGCATCAGCGCTTGGGGGCAGCCCCGGCCTCGGGCGTCTTCATGTACTTGAAGAACTCCGACGAGGGATCGACCACCAGCACGTCGTTGCGATTGCGGAAGGTTGAACGATAGGCCTCGAGGCTGCGGTAAAAGCGCGCGAATTCGGGGTTCTGGCCAAAGGCCTGCGCGTACAGCGCCGAGGCCTTGGCATCCCCGTCACCGCGCAGCTTCTGCGCATCGCGGTAGGCCTCGGACAGCAGCACTTCCTTCTGGCGATCGGCATCGGCGCGGATCTTCTCGCCTTCGGCGGCCCCGATCGAACGCTGCTCGTTGGCCACGCGCTTGCGCTCCGCCTCCATGCGGCGGTAGACGGACTCGCTGATCTCCGCGAGGTGATCTCGTTGACGGTGCGCTTGTTGACCGCCTGGTTCAGCGCATCGCGCACCAGCGTGCCGATGCGGTCCTCGGCCGAGCGCTCCCCGGCCGGAAAGCTGACTCGGAACAGGCGCGGATCGACGATGCGGAACTTGACGAAGGAGTCGATCAGCAGGTTCTTCTTCTCCGAGGTCTGCACGCGATCGGTGACCGGCGTGTCGATGGTCAGGATGCGCTTGTCCTGGTATTCGACGTTCTGCAGCAGCGGAATGCGGAAGTAAAGGCCCGGCTCGGTCACGACGCGCGTGATCTGGCCCAGCTGGTAGACGATCGCGGACTGGCGCTGGTCGACGATGAACGTGCTCGCACGCGCAATGAAGGCAGCGATCACGAAGCCGACGATGACGGCAAGGATGCGGTTCATGGCGTTTCCTCAGCGGGCTTCGCGGTCGCGGCTGCGCAGCGACTCACGCGTACGGCCGTCGGTGGCCGCCGGTGCCGGCTCGACCGGCGGCAGGATCGTCGTCGGCCTCGGTGCCGCCGA
>JALORV010000116.1 GCA_025458735.1 Burkholderiaceae bacterium
CGTGCGGTCGCCTTTCTTTGGTGACTTTCTTTGGCGAAGCAAAGAAAGTTACCGGCCCCGCGCCGTGAGCGGTCGGTCAAGGAAGAAGGAATCTATCGGTCGCGCAGCGGCACGAACGCCAGCACGCGCAGCGGCAAAACTTCGTCGCCGCGCCCTATCTCCGCTCGATCCAGTACAGCGCCCCCAGCGCCAGCGTCAGCACCATCAGGCTCGGCAGCGCGGCGACGACCACCGGCGGCCAGGTGTTGAGCAGGCCGATGTGCGCGAACAGCTTGTTCATGCCGTAAAAGGCGACGCCGATCATCACGCCGGTGAAGATCTTGAAGCTGACGCCGCCGGCGCGCACGTGCAGGTAGGCGAACGGCAGCGCCAGCGCCATCATCACCAGCACCGCCCACGGATAGAACAGCTTGCCCCAGAAGGCGATTTCATAGCGCTCGGTCTGCTGGCGGTTTTCCGACAGGTGCCGGATGTACTGCGCGAGATCCCAGCCGGCCATGCGCTCCGGCTGCACCAGCAGCACGCCGAAGATGTCGGGCTTCAGCTCCGAGCGCCACAGATACTGCGCCAGCTTGTTGACTTCGGTGCGGGCATCGGTCGGCAGCGTGGTGCCGGCGGCGAGCTGCGGCAGGCGCGTCTCGACGACCTCCGAAAGTTCCCAGCCGGCCCCCGGCACGAAGGTGCCGGTCTCGGCCGTCAGCACCGACTGCAGCCGATAGCTGCGGTCGAACTCGAGGATGCGCCAGCCGCGGGTGCCGACATCCGGCGAGACCTGCCGCACGTTGATGAAGCGGTAGGCGCCGACGCTGCCGTCGGGCTCCTTGACGACGTCGCGCACCCACACCCCGGAGCGGAAGTCGCGCACGCTGATCTGACTGCCGGTGGCCTTCAGGCGCACGCGCTGCGCCAGCTGCTCGGCCGGCGGCGAGACGAACTCGCCGAGCAGGTAGGTGATGGCCACCATGATGAGGCCGATGCCGGCCAGGCTCTGCATCAGGCGCCGCGTGCTCATGCCCGATACCCGCATGATGGTGAACTCGGAGTTGGCGGCCAGCTTCGACAGCGCGTAAATGGTGCCGATCAGTGCGGCGATCGGCATCAGTTCGTAGGTACGGGACGGCAGCGTCAGCGCGACGTACGAAAACGCGTGCCGCAGCTTGAAGCCGCGCCGCCCGACCTCGTCGAGCTGCGCCACCAGGTCGAAGAACAGGAAGAGCGACAGCAGCGCGAACGCCACGAATGCCGTGGCAGTGGCGATCTCCTTCCACAGGTAGCGGCGCAGCGTCTTCATGCGGAAGTCCGCGCACGGCTCCAGTAAGCCCACGTGAGCTGGCGCGGCCACCAGCGCTGCAGGTAGACGCGCCGGAAGAACAGCAGCGCCACCACCGCCAGCACCGCCGCATGCACGATCCACACGCCGATGCCGAAGGCGACGCGCTCCTGCTGCACCCAGGCCTGTACGGTGTTGAGCACGTTCAGGTAGATGGCGAAGGCGAGCACGGCGATGATCAGGTTGAACGAGCGGCCGACCCGGGGATTGGTGTAGGCGAGCGGCATCGCCAGCAGCGTCACCACCAGCGCCGCCACCGGGATGCCGAGCCGCCACAGCAGTTCGGCCTTGGCAAACGGCGTCGGCTCGGCAACGAGTTCGGCCATCGTCCGCGTCTTGACGCTGCGTTCGCCGATCGGCTGATCGGGGCGGCTCTCGAGCCGGATCGAGTAGCGGTCGAACTCCATCGTGCGGTACTCGGCAGATCCGGGCCGCCCTTCGTAGCGGCGGCCCTGCTCCAGCACCAGGAAGCGGTCGCCGTTCGGTGCGACCTCGACCTGGCCCTTGGCAGCGACGATCACGCCGTCGCGGCCCTGGCTGCGCATGCTGACGAAGACGTTGCGCACCTGGGCTCCTTCGAAGTCCACCGACTCGACGAAGAAGACGCGATCCGCCCCGCCGGACTCAATGAACCGGCCCGGCGCCACGCGGCTGACATCGTCCCGCTGCGTGAAGCGCTGCCGCATTTCCTCGATCTGCGACACCGTCCACGGCGTGACGAACACCGAAAGAAGGGCCACCGCCACGACGATGGGCCAGGCGAAGCGCAGCACCGGCCCGACCCACGACAGCAGGCTCTGGCCCGAGGCGAACCACACCACCATTTCGCTGTCGCGATAGGCGCGCGACAGCGTCATCAGCACCGAGATGAACAGTGTCAGCGTCAGCACCACCGGCAGCCAGGTCAACGCCGTCAGCGCCAGAAGCTGGAACACCGCCTGGTTGTCGACCCGCCCGCCGGCGGCCTGGCCGAGGATTCGCACCAGGCCCACCGAAAACAGGATCGAGAACAGCACGGTGAACACCGCGCTGGCGGTGCTGGTCAGTTCGGCAACGATCGACCGGCTGAAGATCATCGGGTGGGGCCGCGGACGCCGGCCGGTCGTGCGCAGACGGTGCCGCTATATACTGCCCGGCTCGCGCTTTCGGGCAGGCTTGTCCGCAGCGGCGGCGTCGGGCTGCCGAGCCAACCGCATCGGTGCGTCGAGGGATGCCTCGCCGGCCGAGCACAGACTGCCATCGCGAGACTTTTCAGAGGGAAAACTGCAATGGAATTTAGCACAACGACCGTGCGCGCCGAGGGTGTGAAGGCCGATGCCATCGCCGTGGGCGTGTTTGCCGACGGCGACCTGACCGCCAGTGCAAAGGCGCTCGACAAGGCAGCCGGCGGCGCCATCAAGGCGGCGGTGAAAAGTGGCGACATGAGCGGCAAGCGCGGCACCCTGGTCGTGCTGCGCGATCTGGCCGGCGTGGCCGCCCCGCGCGTGGTGCTGGTCGGACTCGGCGCGCGCGACGACTTCGGCGACCGTGCCTACGCCGATGCCGTGCGCGCCGCTGCGCGCAGCGCACCGGGTGTCGGCACGATCGCCGCGGCGGCGCTCGAATGGGGTGTCAAGGGCCGCGACGCAGCGTGGCAGGCACGCCAGTTTGCGATCGCCGCCCGCGAGACCGTGTTCCGCAGCGACGAACTCAAGAGCAAGAAGGACGATGCCAACGGTCCGGCGCGCGTCGTGCTGCTGCACTCTGCCAGCGACAAGGCCGAGCGCGGCCTCAAGCAGGGCACGGCGATCGCCAACGGCATGGCGCTTACCAAGCGACTCGGCAACCTGCCGCCCAATATCTGCACGCCGGCGTTTCTCGGCGACGAGGCCCGGCGGCTCGCCAAGGAGCTGAAGCTCGGCGTCGAGGTGCTCGAGACCAAGCAGCTGCAGGCGCTGAAGATGGACTCGTTCCTCAGCGTGGCCCGCGGCTCCGCGTTGCCGCCGCGCCTGATCGTCCTGAAGCACAACGGCGGCGGCAAGTCGGCGCCGGTGGTGCTGGTCGGCAAGGGCATCACCTTCGACTCCGGCGGCATCTCGATCAAGCCCGGCGCCGGCATGGACGAGATGAAGTTCGACATGTGCGGCGCGGCCACCGTCATCGGCACCATGCGCACCGTCGGAGAACTCGGGCTGAAGCTCAACGTCATCGGCGTCGTGGCCGCCTGCGAGAACATGCCGTCGGGCACGGCGACGCGGCCGGGCGACATCGTCACCTCGATGTCGGGCCAGACCATCGAGATCCTGAACACCGACGCCGAAGGCCGGCTGATCCTGTGCGATGCCCTCACCTATGTCGAGCGCTTCAAGCCGGCGGCGGTGGTCGACGTCGCCACCCTGACCGGCGCCTGCGTGATCGCGCTCGGCAACATCAACACGGGCCTGTTCGCCAATGACGAAAAACTCGCCGAGGAACTGCTCGACGCCAGCCGCACGGCCGCCGATGCCGCCTGGCGCATGCCGCTCGGCGACGAATACAACGAGCAGCTGAAGACCAACTTCGCCGACATGGCGAACATCGGCTCGCCGAACAACGCCGGGGCGGTCACGGCGGCCTGCTTCCTGGCGCGCTTCACCAAGGCCTACAAGTGGGCCCACCTCGACATCGCGGGCACCGCCTGGAAGAGCGGCGCTGCCAAGGGCGCCACCGGGCGGCCGGTGCCGCTGCTGTCGCAGTTCCTGATCGAACGCGCGGGGTGATGGGGTGATGGCGCGGCCCGGCGCATGACGCGGATCGACTTCCACTTCAACGCCGGAAACCGGCTCCATTACGCCTGCCGGGTCACGCGCAAGGCGCGGGCAGCCGGCAAGCGACTGGTCGCGTACACGCGCGACGCCGGCCGGCTCGCGCAGTTCGACGACGCGTTGTGGACGTTCTCGGCGCTCGACTTCCTGCCGCATGTGGCGGTCGACTCGCCGCTGTCTCCGCACACGCCGGTGCTGCTGACGCTGGAAGCCGCGCGTGCTCCCGCGAGCGACGTGCTGCTGACGCTGGACGACGAGGTGCCGCCGGACTTCCCGGCGCTGTTTGCGCGCTTCGAGCGCGTGATCGAGGTCGTGTCGCGCAGCGAAGACGACCGCCAGTACGCGCGGGCGCGCATGCGTGCCTATCGTGAGCGCGGCTACGCTCCGACGACCTTCGAGGTCGGCAGTGAGTGACAAGGGCAATCCGCTCGACCGGCTGACCCGGCCTGGCGGCCGACCGCTGGCCGACGACGATCTCGATATCTCGTTGCCGCAGCCGCCACCTCCCGTGGCGGCCCCGGTCATCGCGGCCCCACCGCCGCCGCCGCCACCGCCGCCGCCACCGCCGCCGCCACCGCCGCCACCGCCGCCGCCACCACCGCCGCCACCACCGCCGCCACCACCGCCGCCGCCTCCGCCGCCCCCAGCGCCAACCCGGTCCGCGACGCCGCTCATGCCAGCGCCGTCGCCGGCACAAGCCTTGCCACCTGCTGCGCGAGCAGCGTCGGGCCAAGCCCCCCCGGCAGCCGCTGCGCCGGCCGCGCAGAACGTCGCAGCGCCCGCTGCTTTGACACCGGCCGCGGCAGACGGGCTAGCGACTCCGTCAGTGTCGCAGCCA
>JALORV010000117.1 GCA_025458735.1 Burkholderiaceae bacterium
ACATGCCTGACCGGTTCACGAGTTCAGTGACCAAGAGCGGCTCCTGTAGCTTCGCTTCCCGGCAGCAGTCATTCGTCACTGAGCGCAACCGACCCACAGCCGCCCGTCGGGCTTGTCCAAAGCGGTCCAACATTCAGCCCCGGCACTCTCGCGCTTCGCATCCACGAAGCGGCCACTCGTGACCACCAGCAGCCGGCCAGTTGCGGCCGGTCGATCGCGACCCTCGAGTTAACGGTGTCGACCACATCGCGATCATTGAGGTGCGCGGCGGCGCATCGCCGACCGCCGACCGGCGGGGTCGCCGAGCAGGGCGTCGACGCGCAGAACCTCGCCTTGGCAGCGCGCGGGGGCGCGCGGCGAATGCGAGCCGGGACGGAATATTGACGGCGGGGCGAGATTAGGCAATCCTTTCGACCGATGCGAATGAAGTTGGTTGGGATGCATGGTCGAGCTTATAGTAGTGCTTGTTATCTTTGTGCTCCTCCCGTTATTCATTTGGGGCTTGGTGCAGGCTTCCAAGCTGGATCAAGAGATGCGGAGGCTGAACTTAGAGGAGCGGGAACTTCGCTGGGAGATTGGCCAGTTGAGGGCTGACCACATCAGCGTCGACGAGGAGATCCAGCGCCTTCGGATTGGTCAGGAGCAGAGGTGAGTGCGACACGGGATCAGATCGAGCAGAAGCGGTCCCTCGTAGACGCCCTGCGGGACGAACGGGATGCGGCACGGCGACGACTCGCCTTGCGCCAGAAGGACTTGGAAACCCTCAAGGCGTCGATTTCGCGTCAAGCCGGCGGCAACCAGCGCACCGAGCGGGACAGGTTGATGCCTGGCGATGCTGCAGTCATCACCGATGCGGCGGGGATTGCCGGCGCAGCTAGATTCGCTCGTCGAAAGGGCATTTTGGCGGCACGGGCTCTAAAGGCCGGGCAGGGTGACCTGGGCCACCTGCGGGACTTGGCAGATGCTGCGTTGTTCGGTTGCCCAGAGGCAGCCCTGGCGCTCTTTGAAGTTACTCGCACAGCTAAGGCCGAGAACAAGGCCCAGCAGGCCATCGAATCGTTTGTCTGGATCAGTCTGGCGTCAGTGCTGGACCCTTCTGACAGGGCGGCATCCGCGAACGCAGCAGTGCTGGAGGTCGAGCTGACGTCGGAACAGCGCCGCACTGCCCGCGACATCATGAACCTCCTGGAGGAACGTCGTAGCGCCCTGCTGGCGCACCCGTTCGCCACTGTCAGGTGATCGCGTAACACGACATGTCCAGTGTCTGTGTGCGGCGGTTCGGCGCAACCACTCGGTAGTGCAGGCGATTACGATAAGCGGTACTACTCATTCCGTTCGAGCGTTCTCAGGACCTAACCGCCATGCCATCACATGACACACAGAAGGTCTGCGAAATTGGTGCGACGGTTGCGGTTACAGCGTTGGCTAACTCGCCCTCGTGGTTGTATACGACCGTGGGTGCGAGCACGGGAGTTCCGGTCCTTGTGAAAGTGGGACTTGGCTTTGATGTCGCGGCCAAGTGGCTCTCCGCAAGCCCGGAGGCCGCCGGACTAGCCACCATTGCTCTAACCAAGGTCTGCGAGCTCTCCGCGGATATGGTCGATGCGGCGTCAGAGCAGCCGGCACTCTTTCTGGCTCCCATGGCGCCTCTTGCTCCCTCGCCAGGGACTATCGCTCCGTTGGGGGGCGACCTGTTGGACGCCTCCGCGGTACCCGACACCGGCAGTATGTGCGCCGTCGACCACTCGGCCTCGGGGAGCTTGGAGGCATGGGACAGCGCAGCGGCCGAAGGTCGTTGTGACATCCCGGCGGATTCGGCGACATCCCAGGACGGATCGACCAGCGCAACCCCGTCGCCTGGTGAGTGGTCGGGCCATGGCGGTGGCTTTTCTGGTGGAGGCGCGGCTGGAGAGTGGTCTCAGCAGGGTCCACGTGATCGCAGTGACGTCGAGTAGCCTCGCTCGCCCCTCTGTTCGCTGGTCGACTTACCGGTGTCAATGACGGCACTGCAGCGTTAGCTGACTCTGAGCGATCGTCAGCGCCCGAGCCCTGACTGTCACCAAGCAGTCGCCGCCAGTGGACGCGGCGGGCAGCGTGAAGGTCGGCTGTACGAGGTGCAGCGGCCATTGGGGTTGCGCGACGCCAGCACCGCGGTGCCGACGACCGCTTCACCTCAGCGCGAACTCACGGAATCGACCCAACGCGGTCATGCGGGTCGGCTGTCGCGTTGCCCTATACCGGTCGCTCGCTCAACGTCCGAACTGAGGTCTCCGTGATGCCTCGGCTCGAGCAGGATCTTCGAAGGTACGCCCACGCCTGGACCAGTAAGGGTTGAAGGACTGAACCTCTGCGAAGCCTGCCGACGACAGGGCAGCACATCTCTTCGACCATGCCTCGTCGTCTGGGATGTAGAAGACCAAGAGATCCTCCTTCGTCGGGGTTGGGCGGATTTGATGATGCCGGCAGAACGTGAACTCGAGGTGGAAGTCTGATTCGGGCTCGCCGAGCATGACCCCATCAAAGCCCTCGTGGTCACGGAAGCCACCGAGTTCTGTCAGCCCCAGACCGCTCTTGTACATGCTGACGGAGCGCATCAGATCGACAACCGGACGTGCAATTCGGAGGTGCGCTCGCATGCTGGGCGAAAGGTGATGGGTATGGCCGACCGTTCGAACCAACTGGCACGAAGCGGCGGAGTGGCTTGGTCCGAATGAGAGCAAGTACATCGCACCCAGGGCCAAGCCATGACCGCTCGCGGTAGCGGGCCTGGCGTTTCCAGGGCTTTGCTGAGGACAGTCAGGAATCCTATGCCCGTTCCAGTGTCAGCACCATCGACCCCAGGTCGCTCGGACACTATTCGAAGCGATGACAGCGTGGGAATCTCTGTTCCGGCGTCACGGCCTGCCTGAGATGACGCCCTGGGCCGCGGTGTTGGCAGGCATCTTCCCCACCTCCCACGGCCCGGGATGGCTGAGCAGCGCGTGCAGCGCCAGCGCGCGCCCGAAGCCGGCGCGCCGATGCCGCTTCAGCACGAAGAACTGCTCTATCCACGAGCCCTCGGTGCGCGTCACCGCCGCAGGCGCCACCAGCGCGAAGCCGGCGTACTGCGTGCCCAGCAGGGCGACGTGCGCGGGCGAGCGCCCGCCGCGCCAGTGCCGCTCCAGCGCGTAGCCGTAGCGCGCCTGCGCGTCGGCGAACTGCGGCCAGATGTCGAAGAGCTCGTACTGGTACAGCTCCGGCATCTGCTGCAGCGCGGGCCCGTCGGCCGCGGTGGCCTCGCGCAGCACCAGGGGCGGTGCCTTCGGAGCCGGCGGCGTCATGTGCGTCCCCCGCTCGCGCCCTCTTCGCCTGCGCCCGCGCCCGAGGCCGGTACCGGCGCCGCGGCGCGCGCCGCCCATGCCTGCCGCGTCAGCAGCATGTACAGCGCCGGGCCGTCGGGCGTGGTCACGACGCCCCGGGCGTCGAAGCCGGCCTTCTCGTAGCAGCGGATGGCCTGGCGGTTGTCGGGCGCGGGGTCGGTCTGGATCGCCGTCACCGCCGGGTCGGCGAACAGCCGCGCCGCCAGCGCCTGCACCAGCCGCACGCCCAGGCCGCGGCCGATCAGCGCGGCCTCGCCGATGAACTGGTCGATGCCGCGCACGCCCGGGTCGGTGATCTCGGTCCACCAGCCGTCGCCATGGCCCATCGTCGCCACGTACGACTGCGCATGGCCCACCGGCGTGCCGCCCAGCAGCACGAGGTACGGCGTCACGCCGTCGCGCGCCCGCGCAGCCGGGTCGTGGTCTTCGCACACCTCGTCCCAGGTCGGGCGCGCGTCCAGCCCACCCCACCAGCGCGCCACATGCGGGCAGTGCCGCCAAGCGTGCATCAGCGGCAGGTCGGCAGGGGTGAGCGGCCTGAGTGTGGGCATCGCATCGGCAGGGTCTTCGCCGGCGGCGGCGGCCAGGCGCTGCAGCACGTGGTCGGCGCGCGCGGCCACATCGGCGCAGGGCACGGTATCGACGACGAAGCCCAGCGACGCATACCAGCGCACCACCTCGTCATGCACGCGCCGGGCGTGCTCGAAGGGGTGGTCGCGCTCGGCGTCGGTGCGGTAGATGGCCGGCCACGGCGGCAGCACGAAGACCCGGGCGTGGAAGGGGCGCGCGGCGCAGCGTTCGCGCAGCGCGGGCAGGTCCAGGCCGCCGGCCTGGTGCAGCATGGCCAGCGACTCGAGCACGCTGCGGTCGTGGAACACCACCGCGTCCCGGGCCGTGGCTGCGGCGGAGCCGGCCAAGGCGGCCCGCTTCGCCTCGTCGCGCCGCAGCACCTCGGCGGTGAAGGCCCGTGCATCGGGCCGCGGCGGCAGCCCCTGCGCACGGCGCTCGGCGATCACTTCGCGCGCCGAGTCGCTCACCGCCCGGTGGCCGCGCCGCACCAGCTCGGCGATCAGCGTGGTCTTGCCGGCCCCCGGGCCGCCAGCGACGATGACGTGGCGCATGGCGGGCTCGCGCTGCCGTTCGCTCAGGCGGGCGACGGCGCGTGCGGCGCAGCGGCCGCGCCCGAGGGCGGGCCGATCAGGTCCCACAGGTTGCCGTACAGGTCGCGGAACACGGCCACCGTGCCGTAGGGCTCGTGCGTGGGCCCGCGCACGAAGGCCACGCCCTGCGCGGCGTAGCGGGCATGGTCGCGCCAGAAGTCGTCGGTGTGCAGGAACAGGAACACCCGGCCCCCGGTCTGGTTGCCGATGCGCGCCACCTGCTCGGGGCTGGCGGCCCGCGCCAGCAGCAGGCGCGACTCGCGCGCGCCCGGCGGCGCCACCACCTCCCAGCGCTTGTGCTGCTCGGGCATCGGCCGGTCCTCGACCCGCTCGAAGCCGAGCACGCCCACGTAGAAGGCCAGCGCCGCGTCGTAGTCGCGCACGACGATCGAGACCAGTCCGAGGTGCTGTGCCATGGGGCCGGACTCTACGGCCGCGCCGGCCCGTCGCCGCGCCCCGCGTTCATGGCGGCACCAGCGGCTTGACCAGCCGCAGCACCGGCAGGTACGGCGACCACAACGTCGGGAACGCCTCCAGCGGCAGGAAGCCCATGGCGGCGTAGAAGGCACGGGTCTGCGCGTACTCGGCGCCGGGGTGCTCGGCCGCCAGTGTCTTCACCTCGGCAGACCACGCAACTTGATTGGTGTTCCGGAGAATCACGATGACGGTGGTGCTTCCGCTCGCCAATAGCTTTTCCAGTCTTGGCGACTCGAGCTTCTCGAAAGCACTGTGACATTGGCTATCGCCTTCGACGGTGAAGCCGCCCGAACGACTGCTGCACAAGGTCGCGGACTGGCGGAGCCGACCCGGAGGTGTCCGTCGAACTGCCGGATTGGCGGTCGGAAGTCCGTCATCTGTCGGCCATGCAGCCCGACAGGTGCTTCTCAACGAGTGGCCTGCCGGCGCGTACGCGGCGTGCGCCATCGCACCGCGCAACCCCGCGCCCGCGGACCCGCACAGGCGAACTGCAAGCGTCAGGTCTTGAACCAGTCCGACAGCTTCTCGACATAGTCTGTCGGCAGCAGATGCCCCGAATCGAACCGCAGGTGCCTCTTATCCTTGGTGGGGATGGCATCGAAGAGGGCCTGGTTCTGCTCCGGGGTGGCATGGTCATCATCGTTGCCCGTCAGCAGCCAGACGCGTTTGCCTTGCAGGCCTGCAACCACATTGATGGGCGCCACTGCGGCCACGTTGTCGCCCAGATGAGGAGGCACCATGGCCGCAACGCCCCGGACGCGTTCGTCCAGCCCGGCCAGCAGCAGCGCGCCCTGTGCGCCCATGCTGTAGCCGGCGGCCTTGATGCGCCCGGCGTCCACATGGGGTTGCGCCACCAGCCAGTCGAGCAACACGCGGTGGTCGCGCACGGTGTCGATGATCATCTGTTCATAGGCCTGCCGTCTGCCGAACCAGTGCATGTCGCGCATGGCGCGCTGGGCCAGATGCGGTTGACCGAGGTGCCTGCGCTCGCCATGCCCGCGCGCATCGATGGCCACCACAGCGTAACCCTGTTGCAGCGCCATCTGCGTGATCCGGTGCGTCTGCTCGATGGTGGGTCTTCCGTTGATGTCCGTCTGCCACCAGCGCAGGTGGCTGCGGCCCATGGCGTGCAGGCCGATCAGCACCGGAAACGGCCGGCTCGTCCGTGCCGGGTCGACGGGATACACGATGCGGCCGTGAAGCAGTGCGCCATCGAAGCTTTGCAGCCGGATGTGGACCGCATGGCCGTCACCCGGGGTGAACGCCTCCTTGTAGGCATAACGCGCCTGCAACTCGATGGGGGTGATGCTGTAGGGCTTGAGCCAGACGAAGTGCCAGATGGCGGCCGCCGCGGCCGCCGCAAGGCCGATCAAGATCCCGATCACGATCAAGGTTCGCTTGTGTTTCACCATCGGTCCTTTGCCGGTTGAGAAGGCTGAGGGCGGCTTCGGGTGGCAACGCACCCGAACCGGTCTGCAACGCAACGCTAAGGAGGGCGGTGTGAACCGTCCGTGAAGCCCGCACCGGGCCAATGCGCGCCGGCGGCGAAGCGGGGCCGTCAGCCGATGGCAGGGCCCGCGGGCATGGCCAGCCAAGCCCTGGGGGCCCACAGCAGCTGCACGCGGGTGCTTCCGTCGGCCTGGCTGAACGACAGCGCGAGGCCCTGGTGTTCGGCCAGACGGTGCGACGTTCGCTCAGGCCGGCCGGCAGGGCCTGACTGCGGTTCTGCAACTGCAGGCCCTCGGCGTCGGCCGCAAGTCGCACCGGCCCGGGCTCGCAGTGCGAGAAGGCATTGCCGACCAGGTTGGACAGCAGGATGTGCAGCACACCGGGCGGCAGGTCCAGGTGCAAGGCCGGGCTGACGTCGATCTCCAGCTGGACGTCCTTGCCGTCCAGCCGC
>JALORV010000118.1 GCA_025458735.1 Burkholderiaceae bacterium
CTGATCGCCGTAGGCAAGCGAGTAGACAATGCCGGCGGCGCGCGCGCGTTCTGCCAGCAGCGGGCCGGCGAGCGCATCGGCTTCCACGTTGACCATCACAACGTGCTTGCCCCGTTCGCAGCAAGCCAGCACATGGGCGATGCCGGCCGCAGGCGAGCCGGTGGCGTCGATCACGACGTCGATATCCGGCTCGTCGATCAGACGGCGGGCATCCTCGAAATAGCGCAGCGCGGCGATCGAAGCGTCGCTCCAGCCCACCTCGCGCAGCGCGGCGCGCGCACGCTGCACGTCGAGATCCGCGATCGCCACCATCCGCACGCCGGGCGTGTGCCGCACCTGCGCGAGATACATCGAGCCGAACTTGCCGGCTCCGATCAGGCCGACGCGCAGCGGCTCACCGCGCTCCTCGCGCTGCTTGAGGAGGCGGTGCAGGTTCACGGCAGGATTCCTTCGGGTGGCATCGGATGCAGGCCGGACCTCGGCGCCAGCGGTACGGCAGCGTCGCTCAGCGCGGCGCTTCTGCCGCAGCTGCCGCCGCTGCCGCAGGGCGCCCGACGAACTGGAAGAAGACCTCGCCCTCGCGCACCATGTTGAGCTGCTGGCGCGCGCGCTCCTCGATCGCCTCGTTGCCCTCGCGCAGGCTGGCGACCTCGGCCGCTGCCGCCGCGTTGCGCGTGACCAGCGCGGCGTTGGCTTCGCGCTGCGCGGCAAGCTGCCGCTCGAGCTCCCATGCCCGCAGCCAGCCGCCCTTGCCGAACCACAGCGGATACTGGATCGCCACCAGCAGCAGGACGATCGCGATGCCGAGTATCCGCATTGCTCAGCGCAGGTTGTAGTAGGCGCCGCGGCCGGGGTAGCTGGCGATGTCGCCGAGGTCTTCCTCGATGCGCAGCAGCTGGTTGTACTTGGCGATGCGGTCGGAACGGCTCATCGAGCCCGTCTTGATCTGCATCGCATTGGTGCCCACGGCGATGTCGGCAATGGTCGAGTCCTCGGTTTCGCCCGAGCGATGGCTGACCACGGAGGTGTAGCCGGCGCACTTGGCCATCTCGATGGCGGCAAAGGTCTCCGTCAGCGTGCCGATCTGGTTGATCTTGATGAGGATCGAGTTGGCCACGCCCTTGCGGATGCCTTCGCGCAAAATGGCGGCATTGGTGACGAAGACATCGTCGCCCACCAGCTGCACGCGCCGCCCAAGCCGCTCGGTCAGCGCGGCCCAGCCGTCCCAGTCGTTCTCGGCCATCCCGTCCTCGATCGAGACGATCGGGTACTTCTCGCACCAGGTCGCCAGCATGTCGATCCAGCTGGCCGGCGTCAGCACCAGGCCTTCGCCGTCGAGCCGGTAGGCGCCGTCGCGATAGAACTCGCTGGCGGCGCAGTCGAGAGCCACGGCCACCTGCGAGCCGGCGGCGTAGCCGGCGGCATCGATGGCCTGCAGGATCAGCTGGATCGCCGCCTCGTGGCTGGCCACGTTCGGGCGGTGCTCATGCCGTTGCCGTCGATCAGCTTCTTCAGCGCGTGGAAGACCTCGGCGCCGCAGCGCACTGCCTCCGAGAAGCTCGCCGCGCCGACCGGCACGATCATGAATTCCTGCAGGTCGAGGCTGTTGTTGGCGTGCGCGCCGCCGTTGATCACGTTCATCATCGGCACCGGCATCGACATCGCCCCACTGCCGCCGAAGTACCGGTACAGCGGCAGCCCGGCCTCCTCGGCCGCCGCCTTGGCCACCGCGATCGACACCGCCAGCATCGCATTGGCACCGAGCCGGCCCTTGTTCTCGGTGCCGTCGAGTTCGATCAGCGAGCGGTCGAGGAAGGCCTGCTCGTTGGCCTCGAGGCCCATGACCGCCTCGGAGATCTCGGTGTTGATGTTCTCCACCGCCTTGAGCACGCCCTTGCCGCCGTAGCGGCCCTTGTCGCCGTCGCGCAATTCGATCGCCTCGCGCGAGCCGGTGGAAGCGCCCGAGGGCACCGCCGCCCGGCCCATGACGCCGGACTCGAGCAGGACGTCGCACTCGACGGTGGGGTTGCCGCGCGAGTCGAGGATCTCGCGGCCGATGATGTCGACGATGGCTGACATGGTCTTCCGTGGTTGGCTGGAATCTTCGCGGGTTGAACGGGTCAGACGGGCGCGGCCACGCCCTCGACCAAAATCATGTTGAAGTACTCGGTCGCGCCGGCGCGCTTGCCGCGCACTTCGCGATAGGGGCCCTGCTCGTACCAGGCCTTGGCCTGCTCGTAGCTGGGGAACTTCAGGATCGCCACCCGCGCCGGCATCCAGTCGCCCTCGAGCGCCTCGTGCCGGCCGCCGCGCACCAGGTACTCGCCGCCAGAGGCGGCAATGGCCGCCGGCGCCGCGGCCATGTACTGCTTGTACTGCTCGGGATCGCTGATCTTCATCTCGACGATGACGTACGCGGCGGGCATGGGCACTCCTGTCAGTGGAAGTCGGCTTCGAGGAAGCCGCGTCGCTTGGTGATGCGGTCGAGTTCCAGCAGCGTCTCGAGCAGTTCGCGCATGCGATCCAGTGGCACCGCGTTCGGGCCATCCGACTTGGCCTCGGCCGGGTTCGGATGCGTTTCCATGAACAGTCCCGCCACGCCGACCGCCACTGCGGCACGTGCGAGCACCGGGACGAATTCGCGCTGGCCGCCGCTCGACGTGCCCTGCCCGCCCGGCAGCTGCACCGAGTGCGTGGCGTCGAACACCACCGGCGCGCCGGTCTCGCGCATGATCGCCAGCGAGCGCATGTCGGAGACCAGATTGTTGTAGCCGAAGCTCACGCCACGCTCGCAGGCGAGGAAGCGATCGTCCGGCAGTCCGGCCTCGCGGGCCGCATCGCGCGCCTTGTCGATCACGTTCTTCATGTCGCCCGGCGCCAGGAACTGGCCCTTCTTGATGTTTACCGGCGGGCCGGCCACCGCGCAGGCGCGGATGAAGTCCGTCTGGCGGCACAGGAAGGCGGGCGTCTGCAGCACGTCGACCACGGCTGCTGCCGCCGCGATCTCGTCGACATCGTGCACGTCGGTCAGCACCGGCACCCCGACCTGCCGCTTCACTGCGCCAAGGATGCGCAGTCCCTCGTCGACGCCCAGGCCGCGGAAGCTGCGCCCCGAACTGCGGTTGGCCTTGTCGAAGCTCGACTTGTAGATGAAAGGTATCGAGAGTTCCCGCGTGAGATCGCGCAGCCGTCCGGCCGTATCCAGCGCCATCGACTCGGACTCGATGACGCAGGGCCCGGCGATCAGGAACAGCGGGCGGTCGAGTCCGACCTCGAAACCTGCGAGCTTCATCGGCCGGCGATCACCCGTGGCGCCTCAGGCCGCCGCCCGGGCCAGCGTGCCCGGAGCCGCGGCGCGCTCACGCGCACCGAGCGCCGCCTCGACGAAGGCGCGGAACAGCGGGTGGCCACCGCGCGGCGTCGAGGTGAACTCGGGGTGGAACTGCACGCCGATGAAAAACGGATGCGCCGGCAGCTCCATGATCTCGGGCAGGTTCTCGCTGGGCGTGCGCGCCGACACCTTGTAGCCGCGCGACTCGAGCTGGGGCACGTAGACATTGTTGACTTCATAGCGGTGCCGGTGCCGCTCATTGACCTCGGCCCCATAGATGCGATGGGCCAGGGTGCCCGGCTGGACCGGGCACTTCTGCGACCCCAGCCGCATGGTGCCGCCGAGATCGGACTGCGCATCGCGCCGCTCGATGCGGCCGGTGCGGTCCATCCACTCGGTGATCAGGGCCACCACCGGGTGCGGTGTGTCGGGATCGAATTCGGTCGAGTTGGCGCCGGCCAGGCCGCAGACGTTGCGCGCGAACTCGATCGTCGCCAGCTGCATGCCGAGGCAGATGCCGAGGTACGGCACGCCGTTTTCGCGCGCGAACTGGATCGCGCGGATCTTGCCTTCGGTGCCGCGCTTGCCGAAGCCGCCCGGCACCAGGATCGCGTCGAGGCCCTCGAGCAGCGCAGGGCCGTCGCGCTCGATCTGTTCCGAGTCGACGTACTCGATCTGCACGCGGGTTCGCGTATGGATGCCGGCATGCATCAGCGCTTCGTTGAGCGACTTGTAAGAATCCGACAGATCAACGTACTTGCCGACCATGCCGATGCGGATCTCGTGCTGCGGGTGCTCGAGTGCAAAGACCAGCTTGTCCCATGCCGTGAGGTCGGCCGGGCGGGATACCAGGCCCAGCGTGAAGCAGACGATCTCGTCGGCGCCCTGCTTGTGCAGCATCGACGGCACCTTGTAGATCGAGTCGGCGTCCCATACCGAGATCACCGCGTTGCTCGGCACGTTCGAGAACAGCGAGATCTTGGCGCGTTCCTCGTCGGGGATCGGGCGGTCGGCGCGGCACAGCAGCACGTCGGGCGAAATTCCAATCTCGCGCAGCTTCTGCACGCTGTGCTGGGTCGGCTTGGTCTTCAGTTCGCCGGCCGACGCGATGAATGGCACCAGCGTCAGGTGCACGAAGCAGCACGAGCCGCGGCCCAGCCGCAGGCTCATCTGCCGGGCGGCCTCGACGAACGGCAGCGACTCGATGTCGCCCACCGTGCCGCCGATCTCGACGATGGCAACGTCGGCCTTGCCGTTCCAGGCTGCGGTGGCCCCGCGTTCGATGAAATCCTGGATCTCGTTGGTGATGTGCGGGATCACCTGCACGGTCTTGCCCAGGTATTCGCCGCGCCGCTCCTTCTTGATCACCGACTCGTAGATCTGGCCGGTGGTGAAGTTGTTCACCTTCCGCATGCGGGCGGAGATGAAACGCTCGTAGTGGCCGAGGTCGAGGTCGGTTTCCGCACCGTCTTCGGTCACGAATACCTCGCCGTGCTGGAACGGCGACATCGTGCCGGGATCGACGTTGATGTACGGATCGAGCTTGATGAGGGTGACTTTGAGGCCGCGCGATTCGAGGATCGCGGCCAGAGAGGCGGCGGCGATCCCCTTGCCCAGGGAGGAGACCACGCCACCGGTAACGAAGACGTATTTCGTCATTGATTCTCCGCTCCGCCGCAGCGCGGGCACGATGCCCCGTGCGGTTCGGGCGTTACCGGTAAAAGCGAAGTATACCGATCGACCTGTGGTCGCCCCACCCCGCGGTCGTCATCGCCGTACTTTGTCCGACCTGCGGTGGCCGACGTCGCGCCGGCCCGCTCAGCGCGCGGGCGGAAGCGCCAGCCCGCGCGCAGCCATCGCCACCCGCGCGCGATTGGGATAGTCGGTGATGAGGCCATCGACACCCAGCGCAATCATGCGGTCGAGGTCGGCCGGCTCGTTGACGGTCCAGGGCAGCACCGCGAGACCCAGCGCCTTCGCCTCCTGCACCAGTTCGCCGGTCAGGTTGCGCCAGAACGGCGACCAGGTGCTGCAGCCGGCGGCACGCACCAGTTGCGGCAGCGAGCCGCCATGGTCGGCCGGCTTCAGCCCGGCGTGCCAGCGCGAAGCGCCGTCGGCCTCGACGCGCACGGTGTCGAAGTTGGCCGACTGGATGGTCAGGCAGGCGGTGGGGATCTCGGGCGCCAGCCTCCGGACCGCCACCAACGTGCGCCAGTCGAACGACTGCACCGTTATCCGCTTCGCCTGTCCGCTGCGGCGGATCTCCTCGACCAGCGCGCGCGCGAACTCCTCGGCCGGTGGCACGTCGCTGCCGCTGGTCGGCGTGATCTTCGTTTCGAGGTTGAAGCGCACGCCGCGCGGCCCCAGCGCCAGCAGTTGCGCCAGGGTCGGCAGGCCGGCCCCGTCGACGGCCGTCTGCTGCGGCCACTGCCGGGCGTAGCTGCTGGCCGGATCGAGGCGCCCGACGTCGTAGCGGTGCAGTTCATCGAGCGTCAGCGCGTGGATCGCCGGGCCGGGCGCCGCCAGCCAGCGGCCATCGGGCGTGCGCGTCAGGGCCGGGTTCAGCAGCGGATCGTGCGACAGCACCAGCACGCCGTCGCGCGTCATCGCCAGGTCGGTTTCCGATGCGCCTGCAGATCGAAAGCAGCGGCGCGGCCGGCGAGCAGCAGTCCGATCGCAAGCAGGCTGACGACGATCGTGCGCGGCATGCTGCGCACGATAGCCGCGAATCGAGCCAGCGCCCAGCCGCCTGCGCGCCTGCTGCGATAGACTGGACGCGGCAAAGAGGGCAAGCGATGCGTTTCTGCTCGAGCTGCGGCAGTCCGGTCACATTGCGCGTGCCCGGCGGCGATACGCGCCCCCGGGCCTGCTGCGACCAGTGCGGCGCCGTCCACTACGTCAATCCGCGTCCGGTCGTCGGCACCATACCGGTGTGGGGCGACAGCATCCTGCTGTGCCGGCGGGCGATCGAGCCGCGCCACGGCAAGTGGACCCTGCCAGCCGGTTTCATGGAAGTCGGCGAGACCACCGCCGACGGCGCCCTGCGCGAGACGATGGAAGAAGCCGGTGCCCGCATCAGGATCGGACCGCTGTTCTCCGTCATCGACGTGCCGCATGTCGAGCAGGTGCACCTGTTCTTCCAGGCCCGGCTGCTTGACCTCGGCTTTGCGCCGGGCGAGGAAAGCCTCGAGGTGCGGTTGTTCGACGCCGACGCGATTCCGTGGCCGGATCTCGCGTTCCGGACCGTGACGGAAACGCTGCGGCTGTACCTGGCCGACCGCGCCAGCGGCAGCTTCGGTGTGCACACGCGCTCGATCGTGGCCGGGGCAGACACCGCGCGCGCATCGGCCGCATGATTCCCTGGCTGGCGGAGGGTCAGGCCTTTCCTCCGGTCGATGCCGCACTGCGCACGCCCAACGGCCTGCTCGCCGCCAGCGTCGACCTGACTGCGGAGCGGCTGGTCGCGGCTTATTCGGAAGGCATCTTTCCCTGGTACGCCGAGGGCGAGCCCGTACTCTGGTGGAGTCCCGATCCGCGCATGGTGCTGTACTGCGCAGAACTGCGGATTTCGCGCTCGCTGCGCAAGACGCTGCGACGCATCGGGCGCGGCGCCGGCATCGAGGTTCACCTGGATCGGGCCTTCGGTGACGTGATGGCAGCCTGCGCAGCGCCGCGGGCGGGCGAGACCGGCACCTGGATCACGCCGGCCGTGCGCAGTGCCTACGGTGAACTGCACCGGCGCGGGTTCGCGCACTCGGTCGAAACCTGGATCGACGGGCGACTGGCCGGCGGACTGTACGGGGTCAGCATCGGCCGCATGTTCTACGGCGAGTCGATGTTCGCGCTCGTGCCGGACGCCTCGAAGATCGCGCTGGTCGCGCTGGTCACCCTGCTGCTCCGCGAAGGAGTGCCGATGCTAGACTGCCAGCAGAATACGCGGCACCTCACTTCACTCGGGGGACGTGAAATCGCTCGACACCAGTTCTGCGCCCATGTCCAACGGGCCGTCCGCGAAGCCCCGCTCGACTGGAGTCGCTACCGGGGTTGCCTCAACGAACTGCTCGATGCGGCTGCCGCTGACCGGCCGGCGAGCCTGATCGCGGACTGACGTGGCGAACCTCAAGGAACTGCCGTTCTCGGCGCTGCAGTTTTACGCGACGGCGCCGTACCCCTGCAGCTACCTCGACGACCGCCAGGCGCGCTCGCAGGTGGCCACGCCGGCGCATCTGATCAACGCCGATGTCTACAGCGAGCTCGTCAAGATGGGGTTCCGCCGCAGCGGAATCTTCACCTACCGCCCGTATTGCGACGGCTGTCGCGCGTGCGTGCCGGTGCGGGTACCGGTGGCCGAGTACGTTGCCAGCCGCGCGCAGCGGCGCGCCGTGCAGCGGCACGAGACGCTGGTGCCGCGCATCAGCACGCTCGCCTTCGATGCCGAGCACTACGATCTCTATCTGCGCTACCAGGCCCTGCGCCATGCCGGCGGCGGCATGGACAACGACAGCCGCGAGCAGTACTCGCAGTTCCTGCTGCAGAGCAAGGTCAACACACGCCTCGTGGAGTTCCGCGAGCCGACTGCCGATGCCCGTCCCGGGACGCTGCGCATGGTGTCGATCATCGACATGCTCAACGACGGGCTGTCGTCGGTCTATACGTTCTTCGATCCGGACATCGAGTCGGCGAGCTACGGCACCTACAACATCGTGTGGCAGATCGACCAGTGCCGCGCACTCAAGCTGCCCTACCTTTACCTCGGCTACTGGATCGCCGAGAGCCCCAAGATGGCCTACAAGGCGCGCTTCCGCCCGGTCGAGATCCTGCGTGGTGGCCGCTGGGAGCGGCTGCGGGCGAGCCCGCCGGGCTGACAACTGCCGGGGCCGGCAGCCGCACGACGGACGGCGCCGGTAAGATCGCAACGTGCTCTATCCGCTGGCCCGTTCTTTCCTGTTCGCGCTCGATCCCGAGGTCGCGCACGAACTCACGCTCGGCAAGCTCGACTACGCCGCGAAGCTGGGCCTGACCCGCCTCATCACCCGGCAGGTCGACGATCTGCCGGTCCAGGCCATGGGGCTGACGTTCCGCAATCCGGTCGGACTGGCCGCCGGCATGGACAAGAACGCGGCCCACATCGATGCCCTGGGTTCCTTCGGCTTCGGCCACATCGAGGCCGGCACCGTGACGCCCCGGCCCCAGCCCGGCAATCCGAAACCGCGGCTGTTCCGGCTGGTGCCGGCGGCCGGCCTGATCAACCGCATGGGCTTCAACAACGACGGGGTCGAGCGCTTTGTCGCCAACGTGCAGGCACAGCGGCACTTCCGCGCGGCGGGCGGCATTCTCGGCCTGAACATCGGCAAGAACGCGACCACGCCCATCGAGCGTGCCGAGGACGATTACGTGGCCGCCCTGCAGGCGGTCTATCCGCACGCGGACTACGTCGCGGTCAATATCTCGTCACCCAACACCAAGGACCTGCGCGCGCTGCAATCGGAGCGTGCGCTCGTCGGCCTGCTGCGGGCGCTGGACGAGGCCCGCCGGGGTCTCGAGGACGAACACGGCCGGCGCGTGCCGCTGGCCGTAAAGATCGCGCCGGACCTCGACGACGCAGCCATTGCCCCGCTGGCCGATGTGCTGGTCGCGCACGGGGTCGACGGCGTCATCGCCACCAACACCACGGTGGCGCGCGACAAGGTGCAAGGACTGCGCCACGCCGAAGAGACCGGCGGCCTGTCGGGCGGCCCGCTGCGCGAGCGCGCCACCGAGGTGGTGCATCGTCTGTCCAGGCATCTGCAGGGTCGGCTGCCGATCATCGGCGTCGGCGGCATCCTCAGCGGCGCCGACGCCGTGGAGAAGCTGCAGGCAGGCGCGAGCCTGGTGCAGATCTACACCGGCTTCATCTATGCCGGCCCGGACCTCGTGGCCGACTGCATCGAGGCAATCCGGCAGAGCGGGACCGCGGGTTGATGCGCGCCTTCGTCGCGGCGTGGCCTGACGCGGCGACGCGCGATGCGCTGGCACGGCTGCAGCAGTCGCTCGCGCCGCGGCTGGCGCCGGCACGGCCGATGCAGCCGCGCAACCTGCACCTGACGCTCGCCTTCATCGGAGAGATCGACGGCTCGACCGCGGCGACGGTCGCCGCGGCCATCGAGACGACCGTGCACGGCATCGTCCCGCTGGCCTGGAAGATCGAGCGTACCGGCTGCTTCGAGCATGTGCGCGTCGTGTGGGCCGGCGCGGCGGCCTCGCCGTCCCTTGCGGCTGCATCGGCGCAGGTCCGCGGCTGCCTCGACCGGCTCGCGGTCAGCTACGACCGCAAGCCTTTCGTGCCACACGTCACCCTGTATCGCGACGCCCGGCGCTTTCAGGCCGCCGGCCCGATTGAAGAACCGATCGACTGGCACACCGAACGCATCGCCCTCTATGCCGCCGCCCGCGATGACGACGGTCCGTGTTATCGACGCGTCGTGCCGGGCGCGGATCAGGGGCGCGGCCTGCCCTGACGTTCGCGATAGATGTCGCGGAAGGTCCGCCCGCTGGGCGCAGGAAAGTCGCGCGTTGCCGTCCAGCCGCTGGCCAGCGGCAGCGAATGAATGCGACCGGCGCTGCCGCCGATCCAGTTGAGCAGGCGCGCCGCGACACGCGCGCCGAAGGCATACAGGCCCGGCCGCATGGCCGCATTGGCCCACACGCTCATGCCGACGCGCTCGTACCACGGCCGCAGCCCGCGCTCCCACTGCTTCTCACGCAGCTTCCGCAGCAGATCCGGCAGCGGAATCTTCACCGGGCACACCACGCTGCACTGCCCGCACAGCGTCGCCGCGTGCGGCAGTTCCAGCGCCTTTTCGAGCCCGACATAGCTCGGCGTCAGCACCGAGCCCATCGGGCCGGGGTAGACCCAGCCATAGGCGTGGCCGCCGATCTTCTGGTAGACGGGACAGTGGTTCATGCAGGCGCCGCAACGGATACAGCGCAGCATCTCCTGGAACTCGCTGCCCAGCATGCCGGTGCGCCCGGCATCCACCAGCACGTAGTACATGTGCTCCGGCCCGTCGGCATCGCCGTCGCGGCGCGGCCCGGTGAGCATGGAAAAGTAGTTCGAGATCGGCTGCCCGGTCGCCGAGCGCGGCAGCAGCCGCATCAGCGTCGCCACGTCCTCCAGCGTCGGCAGCACCTTCTCGATGCCGGTCAGCACCACGTGCACTTTCGGCGGCATGATCGTGCACATGCCCTCGTTGCCCTCGTTGGTGACGAGGCACACCGTGCCGGTCTCGGCGATCAGGAAGTTGGCGCCGGTCACGCCCATGTCGGCCGACAGGAAGTGGCCGCGCAGCACCTCGCGCGCCTCGCGGGTCAGCTCCGTGATCTCGCTTTTCTTCGCGGTCGCGTGGGTCTTCGCGAAGAGACTCGCGATCTCTTCCTTGTCCTTGTGAATCACCGGCGCGATGATGTGCGACGGCGGCTCGTTGTCGTTGATCTGCAGGATGTACTCACCGAGATCGGTCTCGACCGGCTGCACGCCGGCGGCCGAGAAGGCCGCGTTCAGCTGGACTTCCTCGGACACCATCGACTTCGACTTGGTCACCTTGCGCACGCCGTGCCGCCGGGCGATCTCGACGATCAGACGCGTCGCCTCTTCCGGATCCCGGGCGTAGAGCACGTGGGCCCCGCGCGCCCGCGCATTGCGCTCGAACGTGTCCAGCCAGACGTCGAGCCGCTCGAGCGCACGGTTGCGGCGCTCGACCGCAGCATCGCGCGTGGCCTCGAAGTCGTCGATTTCGGTGATCGCGGCAGCGCGCGCGGTGACGAACTTCTCCGAAAGCTTCTTCAGGTTCTTCTGCAGCCTGGCGTCGGCGAGCTTCTGACCGGCGCGCGCCTTGAAGTGCATCGACTGGGTCTGCATCATCCGAGGTCTCCCGCCAGCACCTGCGCCACGTGCAGCACCCGCGTCGTGTCGTCGCCGGTGCGGCGCAGCCGCCCTTCGATGTTCAGGATGCAGCCCAGGTCGCCGAGTACGACGGCATCGGCACCGGACTCCTTCACGTTGCGGCACTTCGCGTCGACGATTGCGCCCGAGATGTCGCCGAACTTGATCGAGAAGGTGCCGCCGAAGCCGCAGCACTGCTCGCAATCCTTCATCTCGGTGAGCTTCACGCCCGGCAGCAGTTCGAGCAGCGCGCGTGGCTGGCTCTTGACGCCGAGTTCACGCAAGCCGCAGCACGAGTCATGGTAGGTCACGTGACCGCTGAAGTTCGACGGCACGCTCTTCACCTTCAGCACGTTGACGAGGAAATCGGTGAGCTCATGCATCCGGCCGGCCAGTCGTTCCGCACGCGGCTTCAGGTCGGGATGGTCGGCCAGCAGTTCCAGGTAATGCACCTTGATGTGGCCGCCGCAGGAGCCGCTCGGGATCACGACATGGTCGAAGCCTTCGAACTCGCGCAGCACCTTTTCCGCCAGTGCGCGGGCAGAGCGGCTGTCGCCGGAGCTGAAGGCCGGTTGCCCGCAGCAGGTCTGCGACTCCGGGACCACGACCTCGCATCCGGCCGCTTCCAGCAGTTTCACCACGGCGAGCCCCACCTCGGGCCGCACCGCATCGACAAGACAGGTGACGAACAACGCGACCCGCATCAAGACTCCCGGCGCGGGTGTTGCTCCGCAGCAACCAGCATGAACAAAGTTTGCCCGAGGTCGTCGGCGCGCAAGCCGCACCAAGCCGGGCCCTTTGTCTTCGTTTCGTATGGTGGTATAAAGCGGGCAACGGAATTATTGCTTTGCACCATGCCTCCGGCCCCACGTGAGAAGACAGCGATACAGGTCATCGAGCGGATGATGAAGCTGCTCGACACGCTCGCTTCGCGGTCGGATCCGGTCAGCCTCAAGGAACTCGCCGGCGCCACGGGCCTGCATCCGTCCACGGCGCACCGGATATTAAATGACATGGTGATCGGACGCTTCGTCGATCGTGCCGAAGCACCCGGTTCGTACCGGCTGGGCATGCGCCTGCTGGAACTCGGCAATCTGGTGAAGGCGCGACTGTCGGTACGCGAGGCGGCCCTGGAGCCGATGCGCGAACTGCATCGGCGTACGGGACAGACCGTCAATCTGTCGGTGCGGCAGGGCGACGAGATCGTCTACATCGACCGCTCGTACAGCGAGCGCTCGGGAATGCAGGTGGTGCGCGCGATCGGCGGGCGCGCGCCGCTGCACCTGACTTCCAGCGGCAAGCTGTTCCTCGCGCACGACGATCCGCGCGTCGTGCGCGCCTACGCCACGCGCACCGGGCTGGCCGGCCACACGCGCAACTCGATCACCGAGCTGACTCGGCTCGAGAGAGAACTGTCGCAGGTACGGTCGCGCGGCTATGCGCGCGACAACGAAGAGCTGGAGCTTGGCGTGCGCTGCATCGCCGCTGGCATCCGCGACGACAGTGGACGGCTGGTCGCCGGCCTGTCGGTGTCGGCACCGGCGGAGCGCATGCAGGACGACTGGCTCGAAGATCTGCAGGCGACCAAACGTACCGCCGCCGCCGAAGCTGCGGCGGCAGCCTTCCCCGCAGAACTGCAGATGGATCGGGCTTAGATCGGCTTGTCGTTCGAGGCTGCCGAAGCCACCGGCTTGGCCGCTGATGGCTCCTGCTGCTGCTGCTTCGCAGCCAGCCAGTCGCGGATGCGCTGGGCATCGCCGAGCCGCGAATACTTGCCGACGGAGTCGAGCAGCACCATGACGACGCGCTGCCC
>JALORV010000119.1 GCA_025458735.1 Burkholderiaceae bacterium
TCGCTGGCGCGCTGGATGCCCTGGTATCACGCCGGCTATGGGCTGGCGGATGTCGAGCGCTGGTACGAAGAAGCCGATCGCATGTGGCGCCAGCGGACCGCCTTTCCGATGGCCATTTTCGAATCGGGGTCGAATCGCCTGCTCGGCGGCGTGGGACTGCACGACATCCAGCTGTATGGCAAGCGCGAGGCCGAGTCCGGCTACTGGGTGCGCAAGTCCGCCTGTGGCCGCGGCGTCGCGGCCACCGCGATCCGGGCAATGGCGGCCTTCGGCGTCAACGAACTCGGGCTGATCCGGGTCTCGATGCGCATCCGCCTCGAGAATCAGTCGAGCCGCCGCGCTGCCGAGCGCGCGGGCGCCCGCTTCGAAGGCGTGCTGCGGCATGGCCTGCTGCTCGGCGACGCCCGCTTCGATGCCGCGCTGTACTCGCTGCTGCCCGCGGATCTCGGCCCACCGACCCTCTTGTTGCATCACCGTCTCCCGGCCATCCCAGCAGCACCATCGCTTGCGCGTCGCGGGCGCATCCCGTGTCCACTGGTCAAATGGAGTGACATCGAATGCCGACAGGCACCGTGAAATGGTTCAACGAAACGAAGGGCTTCGGCTTCATCAAGCCGGACGACGGCGGCGCTGACTTGTTCGCCCATTACAGCGGCATCAAGTCCAAGGGCTTTCGCACGCTGAAGGAAAACCAGAAGGTCGAATACCAGGTCCAGCAGGGGCAAAAAGGCCCGCAGGCGGTCGAGATCAACGTGCTCGGCGAATAAGGCGCCGTCCACTCTCGCGGGCCCGCATGGCGGGCCTTTTTTGTCGCCGCTGCCGTTACTGGCGGCCGCGAACGCCGGGGGGCGCCGCATTTGCGCTGCAGCAAGCGGCCGGGGCCGCGGTCGCGCCCGCGTGACCGCCAGCCGCTAGAATCAAAATCTTTCCCGTTGCCGGCAACCTTCAGGCCATCCGCCGAACAGCCGGCCACTCGCGGCCACGATCCGCGATGCGGTCTGACTCATACAAAGGCAGCGCGCCGGTGCCCGGCGCGCGTCGAACCAGGAGGCGCAGTGATGAGCGCAGTGCTTGCGGGGCCGTCGGCCGACGCACCGGCGTACGTTAAGCATCGGAAACTGATCAGCTGGGTGGCCGGCATCGCCGCGCTGACCAAGCCCGACCGCGTGGTCTGGTGCGACGGTTCGCAGGAGGAGTACGACCGGTTGTGCGACGAGATGGTCGCCGCCGGCATGCTGCGGCGGCTGAATCCGGCCAGGCGTCCCAACAGCTTCCTGGCGCTGTCCGACCCCAGCGACGTGGCTCGGGTCGAGGACCGCACCTTCATCTGCAGCGAGCGCGAGGACGATGCCGGGCCGACCAACAACTGGATGGCGCCGGAGGCCATGCGGGCAACCCTGCACGGCCTGTTCGACGGCTGCATGCGCGGCCGCACCATGTACGTGGTGCCGTTTTCGATGGGGCCGCTGGGCTCGCACATCAGCCAGATCGGCGTCGAGATCTCCGACAGCCCGTACGTGGTCGTCAACATGCGCATCATGACGCGCATGGGCCGCGCCGTGATCGAACTGCTCGGCACCGACGGCGCGTTCGTGCCGTGCGTGCACTCGGTCGGCAAGCCGCTCGCCCGCGACGAAAAGGATGTTGCCTGGCCGTGCAGCCCGACCAAGTACATCGTGCACTTTCCCGACACCCGCGAGATCTGGTCGTTCGGCTCCGGCTACGGCGGCAATGCGCTGCTCGGCAAGAAGTGCCTGGCGCTGCGCATCGCCTCGACCATGGGCCGCGACGAGGGCTGGCTGGCCGAACACATGCTGATCCTGGCGGTCACCTCGCCGGAAGGGCGCAAGTACCACATAGCGGCGGCCTTTCCATCGGCCTGCGGCAAGACCAACTTCGCGATGCTGATTCCGCCGCCGGCCTTTGCGGGCTGGCGCGTGACCACGGTCGGCGAGGACATCGCCTGGATCAAGCCGGGCCGCGACGGGCGGCTGTACGCGATCAATCCGGAGGCCGGCTGCTTCGGCGTGGCGCCGGGCACTTCGGAGAAGACCAACTACAACGCGATGGCCATGCTGCGCGAGAACGTCATCTTCACCAACGTCGCGCTGACCGACGATGGCGATGTGTGGTGGGAAGGCATGGGCCCGGCGCCCGAGCACCTGATCGACTGGCAGGGCAAGGACTGGACGCCGGCCGATGGCAAGGCGGGCCGCAAGGCCGCCCACCCGAACGCACGCTTCACCGTGGCGGCGTCGCAGTGCCCGTCGATCGATCCCGACTGGGAGAACCCCGATGGGGTCGCCATCGACGCCTTCCTGTTCGGCGGCCGCCGCTCGACCACGGTGCCGCTGGTGACCGAGGCGCGCGACTGGGTCGACGGTGTCTACATGGCGGCCACGATGGGCTCCGAAACGACCGCCGCGCAGGCGGGGGCCCAGGGCGTGCTGCGACGCGACCCGTTCGCGATGCTGCCTTTCTGCGGCTACCACATGGGTGACCACTTCGCGCACTGGATCAAGCTCGGCCAGTCGCTGCAGGCTGCCGGCGTCACTGTGCCGAAGATCTTCACGGTCAACTGGTTCCGCACCGACGTCGACGGCAAGTTCGTCTGGCCGGGTTTCGGCGAGAACATGCGCGTGCTGAAGTGGATCGTCGAGCGCGTCGACGGGCGTGCCGGAGGCAGCGAGCACCTGTTCGGCGTGTCGCCCCGCTACGAAGACCTGACGTGGTCCGGCCTGGGCTTCGACCGCGCGCAGTTCGAGCGCATCACGGCCATCGATGCGGCTGACTGGCGCCGCGAGATCGATTCGCACGCGGAACTGTTCGCGCGGCTGCAGCCGCGGCTGCCGGTCGAACTCGACCAGGCCCGCGCCGGCATCGCGCAGCGCATTTCCGCCTAGGCTGCCACCGGCCCGCAGGGCACTGCGGGCCGTTCGCCATTGCCTGCGTCGGCGCGCGCGCACATACTGCCTGGTTGCGCACGTTCGCTTGCCGGCCCGCAGTGGTCCGTGCGCCACCGCTGGAGACCTCGATGGCCCTGATCCAGTACATCACGCAGGTGCAGTTCGATTTCGGCGCGGTGCGCCTGGCGCAGGCCGAATGCGGGCGCGCCGGCATCCGCCGTCCGCTCGTCTGCACCGATCGCGGCATCGTCGCCGCGGGGCTGCTGGCGCGGCTGCTCGAAGCGCTCGGCGAGCTGCCGGTCGCGGTCTACGACGGCACGCCGTCGAACCCGACCGAGGCCGCGGTGATGGCCGCGGTCGCCGCCTATCGCGAGCACGATGCAGATGGTCTGGTCGCGCTCGGCGGCGGCAGTGCCATCGACCTTGCCAAGGGCGTGGCGATCATGGCGACGCACCCGGGGCAGCTGGCGGACTACGCCACCATCCTGGGCGGCAGCCCGAAGATCACGCCGCAGGTCGCGCCGCTGATCGCGATCCCGACCACCGCCGGCACCGGCAGCGAGGTCGCCCGCGGCGCCATCATCATTCTCGACGACGGGCGCAAGCTCGGCTTTCACTCCTGGCACCTGGTGCCGAAGACGGCCATCTGCGATCCCGAACTCACCTATGGCCTGCCGGCGCGGCTGACCGCGGCCACCGGCATGGACGCGATCGCCCACTGCATCGAGACCTTCCTGTCGAAGGCGGTGAATCCGCCGGCCGATGCCATCGCCTACGACGGCCTCGCGCGCGGTCTCAAGCATGTCGAGACTGCCGTGCGCGAGCCGCGCAATCCGGCAGCGCGCTGGAACATGATGAGCGCCTCGATGCAGGGCGCGATGGCCTTCCAGAAGGGGCTGGGTGCCGTGCATTCGCTGTCGCACGCGCTCGGCGGCCTGAAGCTCGGTGCCGCGCAGGTCGGCCCGCATCACGGCACCCTCAACGCGGTGCTGCTGCCGGAGGTGGTGAAGTTCAACGAGCGCGTGGTGCCCGAGCGCGTGCAGTCGATCGCCAGCGTGTTCGGTGTAACCGGCGGCGAGGAGCTCGCGCACGCGATACGTTCGCTCAACCGCCGGCTCGAGCTGCCGTCGGGGCTGGCGGAGATGGGCGTCACCGCCGACCTGTACGAGGAAGTCGCGAGCCGCGCGCTGCTGGATCACTGCCACGCCACCAATCCGCGCACCGCCACGCACGCGGATTACGTTGCTATGCTCGCCGCCTCCGCGTGAACAGGCGCGGCAGCGATCGTCCCGCAACCCCGGAGCCAGGACAGTAGAAACCCGGTGAGCAAGCCGAGCGAGATCATCCTCGAGACCCGCGGCCTGACCAAGGAGTTCAAGGGTTTCGTCGCCGTCAACGACGTCAGCCTGAAGGTGCGGCGGGGAGCGATCCATGCCCTGATCGGACCCAACGGAGCCGGCAAGACCACCTGCTTCAATCTGCTGACGAAGTTCCTGACGCCGACGCGCGGCACGATCCTGTTCAACGGCATCGACATCACGCGCGAGACGCCGGAGCACATCGCGCGCCGCGGCATCGTGCGCTCCTACCAGATCTCGTCGGTTTTTCCGCACCTCACGGTGCTCGAGAACGTGCGCATCGCCCTGCAGCGCTCGACCGGCCTGTCGTTCCAGTTCTGGCGCAGCGAGCGCGTGCTCGACGTGATGAACGAGCGTGCGCTGGAACTGCTCGACCAGGTGGACCTGCGGGCCTTCGCGGCGGCAGAGACGGTGTCGCTGCCGTACGGTCGCAAGCGGGCGCTCGAGATCGCCACCACGCTCGCCACCGAGCCCGAGCTGATGCTGCTCGACGAGCCGACCCAGGGCATGGGCCACGAGGACGTGGCGCGCGTGACCGAGCTGATCAAGCGCGTCGCCGCCGGCCGCACGGTGTGTCGAGCGACGCGGCCGTCAAGGAAGCGTACATGGGCACCAGCGACAGCGAACTCGAAGGCGTGGGGCACTGATGGCCACCGCGCTGGAGATCCGAGGGCTGCACGCCTGGTACGGCGAGTCGCACATCCTGCACGGCGTGGACCTGCACGTCGGACGCGGCGAGGTCGTGACCCTGCTGGGGCGCAACGGCGCCGGGCGCACGACGACCCTGCGCGCGATCATGGGGCTGACCGGCGCACGCAAGGGCTCGATCCAGGTCAACGGCACCGAGACGGTCGGCATGGCGACGCACCGCATCGCGCACCTGGGCATCGGCTACTGCCCGGAAGAGCGCGGCATCTTCGCCAGCCTGTCGTGCGAGGAAAACCTGATGCTGCCGCCGCGGGTGTCGGCCGAAGGCGGCATGAGTGTCGACGAGATCTACGCGATGTTTCCCAACCTGCAGGAGCGGGCGAAGAGCCAGGGCTCGCGGCTGTCCGGCGGCGAGCAGCAGATGCTGGCGGTGGCCCGCATCCTGCGCACCGGCGCGCACCTCCTGCTGCTCGACGAGATCTCCGAGGGGCTGGCCCCGGTGATCGTCAAGAAATTGGGGGAGATGATCCGCATGCTGAAGTCGCGCGGCTACACCATCGTCATGGTCGAGCAGAACTTCCGCTTCGCCGCGCCGCTGGCAGACCGCTTCTATGTGATGGAACACGGGCGCATCGTCGAGTCCTTCGCGGCCGCGGAACTGCGGGCCAAGGAAGAGACGCTGCATCAGTTGCTAGGGGTCTAGAGGCAAGTCATCACACCAAAGAGGAGAGAGCAATGAAGTTGAGGAAAGTGGCCGCGGCCTTTGCCGCCTGCGGACTGGCGCTCGGTTTCACCGGAGCGCAGGCGCAGAAGCTGTCCGGCGACAAGATCGTCATCGGGTTCATCACCGACATGTCGTCGCTGTATTCGGACATCGACGGCCCGGCCGGCGTCGAGGCAATCCGCATGGCGATCGCCGACATGCAGAAGGAGTTCCCCGGCAAGAAGATCGAGGTCGTGTTTGCCGACCACCAGAACAAGGCCGACATCTCCTCGAGCAAGGTGCGCGAGTGGATCGACCAGGCCGGCGCCGACGTCATCATCGGCGGCACCAACTCGGCGGCGCAGCTGGCCGCGGCCAAGGTGGCGACCGAGAAGAAGCGCCCGATCATCGTGGTCGGCGCCGCCACCTCGCGCCTGACCAACGAGGACTGCTCGCCGTACATCGTCCACTACGCCTACGACACGATCGCGCTGGCCAACGGCACCGGCTCGGCGGTGGTGAAGGCCGGTGGCAAGAGCTGGTTCTTCCTGACTGCCGACTACGCCTTCGGGCACTCGCTCGAGAAGGACACCTCGGACGTCGTCAAGGCGGCTGGCGGTACGGTGGTCGGTGCCGTGCGGCACCCGCTCTCGGCCTCGGACTTCTCGTCGTTCCTGCTGCAGGCGCAGAACAGCAAGGCGCAGATCCTCGGCCTCGCGAACGCGGGCGGCGACACCATCAACTCGATCAAGGCCGCCAACGAGTTCGGCGTCACCAAGACGATGAAGCTGGCCGGCCTGCTGATGTTCATCAACGACATCCACAGCCTGGGCCTGAAGACCACGCAGGGCATGTACCTGACCGACGCCTGGTACTGGAACCAGTCGCCCGAGGCGCGCGCCTGGGGCCGCCGCTTCTTCGAGAAGATCAAGCGCATGCCGTCGTTCCTGCAGGCGGGCAACTACTCGGCCGTGTCGCAGTACCTGCTGGCCGTCAAGGCGGCGGGCACCGACGACGCCGATGCCGTGATGGCGCAGCTGAAGAAGCAGAAGATCAACGACATGTTCGCCAAGGGCGGGGTGATCCGCGCCGACGGCCGCATGGTGCACGACATGTACCTGATGCAGGTGAAGGCACCGGAGCAGTCGAAGGAGCCGTGGGACTACTTCAACGTGGTCCAGACGATTCCGGGCGACCAGGCCTACCTGCCGCTGGCGCAGTCGCGCTGCTCGCTGGTCAAGAAGTAAGCCGTCGACCGACACCGGGCGCCCTGGCGCCCGGTGGCTGACCCGCCCACAAGATGACTGAACTGTTCGGCATCCCGCTGTCCGCGCTGCTGTCCCAGCTGCTGCTGGGGCTCGTCAACGGCTCGTTCTACGCCATGCTGTCGCTCGGGCTGGCGGTCATCTTCGGGCTGCTGAACGTCATCAACTTCGCGCATGGCGCCCTGTACATGATGGGCGCGATCTTCGCGTGGATGGGGCTCACCTACTTCGGCGTCAATTACTGGGTGATGCTGGTGGTCGCACCGCTGCTGGTGGGACTGTTCGGCGTCGTCATCGAACGGCTGCTGCTGCGGCACCTGTACAAGCTGGATCACCTGTACGGCCTGCTGCTGACCTTCGGCCTGACGCTGCTGATAGAAGGCTTCTTCCGCTCCTTCTATGGCGTCTCGGGTCTGCCGTACTCGGTGCCCGATGCCCTGCAGGGCGCGACCAACCTGGGCTTCATGATCATGCCGAACTACCGCGCCTGGGTCGTGGTGGCGTGCCGCTGATGGTGACGCTGACCTACGGCTTCGGCGTGGCGCTCGCGGGATTTGCAGGCGTGCTCGCGGCACCGATCCTGCAGGTGCAGCCGCTGATGGGCAGCAACCTGATCATCGTCGTGTTCGCGGTCGTGGTCATCGGCGGCATGGGATCGATCATGGGCTCGATCGTCACCGGCCTGGGCCTCGGTGTCATCGAAGGCTTCACCAAGGTGTTCTACCCGGAGGCCTCGGCCACCGTCGTGTTCGTGATCATGGCGATCGTGCTGCTGCTGCGGCCGGCGGGGCTCTTCGGCAAGGAGAAGTAGGGTGAAGCTGACGCGCGGATTCGCGCTTTACCTCGTCCTGCTGGCGGTCGTTGCCGCGCTGCCGCTCACCGGCGCCTATCCGGTGTTCGTGATGAAGGTGCTGTGCTACGCACTGTTCGCCTGCGCCTTCAACCTGCTGATCGGTTTCACCGGCCTGCTTTCGTTCGGCCACGCCGCGTTCCTGGGTGGCGCGGCCTACGCCGCCGGGCATGCGCTGAAAGTGTGGGGCCTGCCGACCGAACTCGGGTTGCTGGCGGGCGTGGCGGCCGGCGCGGCGCTTGGGCTGGTGATGGGCGGCCTGGCGATCCGCCGCAGCGGCATCTACTTCTCGATGATCACGCTCGCGCTGGCGCAGATGCTTTACTTCTTCTTCCTGCAGGCGCCGTTCACCGGCGGGGAAGACGGCTTGCAGTCGGTGCCGCGCGGAACGCTGCTGGGGTTCATCGACCTCAAGAGCGACCTGACGCTGTACTACGTGGTGCTGGCGATCTTCGTGGTTTCGTTCCTGCTGATCTATCGCACCGTGCATTCGCCGTTCGGCCAGGTGCTCAAGGCGATCCGCGAGAACGAGGCCCGCGCGACTTCGCTCGGCTATGACACCGCGCGCTTCAAGCTGCTCGCCTTCGTGCTCTCGGCTGCGCTGGCCGGACTGGCCGGCGCCACCAAGACGCTGGTGCTGGGCTTTGCCACGCTGACGGATGCCCACTGGAGCACCTCAGGGCTGGTGATCCTGATGGTGCTGGTCGGCGGCATGGGCACCATGTTCGGACCGATCCTCGGCGCGTTCATCGTCGTTGCGCTCGAGAACAAGGTCGGCGACATCGGCATGTTCCTCGGACGCGTGACCGGCATCGAGTGGTTCAACGGCCTGGGCGAGGCCGTGACGGTGGTGATCGGCCTGATCTTCGTGGTCTGCGTGATGTCGTTCCGCCGCGGCCTGGTCGGCGAATTCCACGCCTGGTGGACTCATCGCCGCGCTGCACGCTCGGCGGCCACGACCTGAGCAGCTGATCGCGCGATCGCGCGATCCGGCGTGCGAGCGGCCGCGACAGACGCCGTCCTAAACGGCCCGCGGCCCGCGAACGGCCTGCTTATCGAGGCACTGGCGGTGTGGGTCCGCGCAGGCTTCGCCGATACAATCGACCGATCTGTGACGATGACTGCGCCGTCAGGTGCAGCCCGCACGATCCCTCATGGCGCTCAATGTCTCGATGATCTACCAGCGCACCGACCGCGGTGTGCGCGAGGTCTATGAGAAGTCGCATCAGTTCACCCAAAGCGAGCGGCTGATACTGATCCTGCTCGACGGCCGCCTCAATGTGGCCGGGCTGAAGACGCGACTGCCGAGCCTGAACGACGAGCGCATCGAACGCGCGATGCGCAAGCTGCAGGATGCCGGACTGGTCGAGCCGATGGGCTCGGCCGAGGCCGCGCGCGTGAACGGGGCCGCAGCGGGCGCCTCGCCGCTGGAGCCGGAAGCCGTCGCGCAGTTTCTCGAGCAGAGCGATCTCGACCCCATCACGATCTTCGGCGACTCCGACGAAGCCGTGGCCAGCGAGCTGGTGCGTGCGCGTGTCGAGCAGGCGGCTGCCCAGCTTGCCCGCGAAGCCTCCAGCGGCGCCCCGCGGACATCGGCGATGCGTCCGACCGCCTCTCAGCGCAAGGATTCGCGCGAGAGTGTGCGCTTACATGACTCGCGGCCGGCCGAGCGCACGACGCGCTCTCCCGACTGGGAAGCGGCGACGCACTTTGCGATCACGACCGTCAACGTGCCGGACCGCCTCGACCTACAGGAGGAGCGCGACCGCGCGGAAAGCGAGGAACTGCTCGACGAGCGTCGACGGCTGTCCCTGCGCACCTGGATGAAACGGCTGCTGATCCTGGCCGCGATCGGCGTCGTGCTGACCGCCGGCTACAGCATGATCGAGCCGCTGCAGCGCGAAGTCAGCGCTCCCAAGGTGGCCGCGCGCCTGACGGAGGTGTTCCGGCGCCCGGTCGCAGTGGCCGACACGGAGTTCCGCTTCACGCCGTCACCCCGCATGGTGATGCGCGGCATCCAGGCCGGCGAGGTCCGCGTCGAGGAAGCCTCGCTGCTGATCAACTGGCGCGACTTGTGGAACGCGCTGCGTGGCGGCCAGTGGGTGTGGGGCGAGGCGACGGTTGCGCCGATGAGCATGACCGTGGCGCAGGCCGGGGTCATTGCCGGTTCGCTGCCGGCCGGGGCCAACGCGCTGTCGACCAAGGTTTCGACGATCCGCTTCGAATCGGTGCGGATTTCCGACACCGAGCTGCTGCCGGATCGCTATGAGGCGGTGATCCGCCGTGGCGACGACGGCCGCTTCGGTCCGCTGATCGTGCGGCAGCTCGAGGGCGAGGGCGCGATGAAGCTGGCCCTGCGGCCGGCACAGACCAGTGACGGCCGGCCGGTGCTGGACTTCCGCCTGGATGGCGATCGCTGGGCCCTGCCTTTCGGGCCGCGGGTCCGCTGGAACGAAGTGCGGGCCAATGGCCGCGTCGA
>JALORV010000471.1 GCA_025458735.1 Burkholderiaceae bacterium
TCACCAGGATCATCAGCGCGTGCGGGAACAGCGCGAACACCTCGGCCACGACGATGCCCGGCGCGCCGTAGACCTGCTCGATGCCGAGCGCGGTCAGCCCGCTCTTCAGCACGCCCTGGTTGCCGAACCAGTAGATCAGCGAGATCGCCGACAGCAGCGACGGCGCCAGCAGCGGGATCAGCGTGATGCCGCGCAGCAGCCGCTTGAAGCGCATGCAGCTGCGCGTCAGCGCATAGGCGAAGGCGAAGGCCGCCGGCACAGTGACCAGCGTGACCAGGGCCGAGACCCACAGGCTGTTCCACAGCGACTGCAGCAGCGCCGGCGAACGTGCGTAGTCGACGAAGTTCCGCAGCCCGACCCACTGGTCGTTCGCGTCGCGCACCGACTGCAGCAGGATCGCGGCCAGCGGCGCGGCCAGGAAGACCAGCAGCAGCAGCGCCACCACCGCCAGCGCGAGATGCGCGAGCCGGTCGGTCCAGTGCACGCGCAGGGCCGCGCGGGCAGGGGCGGGGAGGGCGGCGCTGCGGCTCACTGGGGTACCTTCGGGCTGCGCCCTCCGTATTCGCCCTTGGGGCGGCCCGGCGGGCTCACTGGAGTACCTTCGGGCTGCGCCCTCCGGTGTTCGCCCTTCGGGCGGCCGGGCGGGCTCACTGGAGTACCTTCGGGCTGCGCCCTCCGGTATTCGCCCTTCGGGCGGCCGGGCGGGCTCATGCGGCCGAGGCGAAGATGCGCATCCGCTCCGGCAGCAGGCGCAGCGGCAGCCGCGCCCCGACCTCGAGCTGCTGCTCGGCCAGGAAGTAGGTAGACGGTGAGCCGGTGCTCGCCGATCGCGGCCGCGCTGACCTGCACCAGGCAATAGGAGCCGAGGAACTCGATCTTCTCGATGCGCGCGTCGAACACGTTGCGGTCGCCGGCTGCGATCGGCCGTGCGAGCACGTCCTCGGGCCGCAGGTAGACGGCGACGGCGCTGCCCGGGGCGCCGTCGTGCGGGCAGTCGAAGGGCGTGTCGGCGAACAGCACCCGGCGGCCGTCCGCCAGCCGCGCCGGCAGCACGTTGATGCGGCCGACGAAGTCCGCGACGAAGGGCGTGCGCGGCTCGCGGTAGACCTGCAGCGGCGTGCCGACCTGTTCGATCACCCCGTGGTTCATCACGACGATGCGGTCGGCCACCGCCAGCGCCTCTTCCTGGTCGTGCGTGACCATGATCGTGGTCACGCCCAGCTTGCGCTGCAGGCTGCGGATCTCCTCGCGCAGGTGCACGCGGACGATGGCATCCAGCGCCGACAGCGGCTCGTCCAGCAGCAGCAGGCCGGGCGAGGTCGCCAGCGCCCGCGCGAGCGCGATGCGCTGCTGCTGCCCGCCGGACAGCTGCGCCGGGTACTTCGCTTCGCTGCCGGGCAGGCCGACCAGCTGCAGCAGCTCGGCCACGCGCTGGCGCACCTGCGCGCGCGGCAGCCGGCGGTTGACCAGGCCGTAGGCCACGTTGTCCGCGACGCTCAGGTTCGGAAACAGCGCGTAGCTCTGGAAGACGATGCCGTAGTCGCGCTGCGCCGGCGGCAGGTTCGAGATGTCGCGGCCGGCGAGCTCGATGCGGCCGGCGCTCTGCCCCTCGAGCCCGGCGATGATCCGCAGCAGCGTCGTCTTGCCGCAGCCCGAGGGGCCGAGGAAGCAGACGAATTCGCCCCTGGCGATCTGCAGGTCGATGTCGCGCAGCGCGGTGAAGCTGCCGAATTCCTTGCGGATGCCGGCGAGCTCGAGATAGGGCGTCAACTGAAGGCCTTCAGCAGGTGGAGAAGCGCCGCACGCCGTTCGGGCGGCCGCCGCGGAACGGGCTTCGGCTCCGGCATCGCATCGCAGAAGCGACAGGGGCCTGCGCCGAAGTGCAGGCGCTTTGCCGGGCCGCAGGCGGCGCCCCCCGGGGGGAGCGGCCGCCGGGCCGCTGCGGGCGAGCGCCTATTTCTTCGGCTCGCTCTTGGCGTTGTAGCGCTTGCTCCACTCGGCCAGGATGCGTTCGCGGTTCTCGGCGGCCCAGCCGAAGTCCATCTTCACCAGGCGCTGCTCGTAGTCCTTCGGCACGTTGGCCGTACAGCATCATCGCGTCCTTGCTCGCCGCCCAATTGGCCAGCTTCTGCGCGGCGTCCAGCTTCTTCGTGCCCTTGTGGATGGCGAAGGACTCCAGGTCCCAACCCAGGCCTTCCTTCGGGAACACCAGGTCGATCGGCGCGCCCTTGGCCTTGTTGGCGTTGGCCCGGTACTCGAAGCTGATGCCCACCACGTACTCGCCGGCCGCGGCCATGTTGCAGGGCTTGGAGCCACTGTGCGTGTACTGCGCGATGTTCTCGTGCAGCGCGTCCATGTACTTCCACCCCGCCCCCTTGCCGTTGTCGTCGCCGAACAGCGTGAGCCAGGCGGTCACGTCGAAGTAGCCGGTGCCCGAGCTGGCCGGGTTGGGCATCACGATCTGGCCCTTGTAGACCGGCTTGGTCAGGTCCTTCCAGGTCTCGGGCTTGGGGATGTTGCGCTTCTGCGCCTCCACCGTGTTGAAGCAGATCGTCGCGCCCCACACGTCCATGCCGAACCAGGCGGGCGGGTTCTTCTTGTCCCGGTACTGGCTCATGATCGCGTCGAGGTTCAGCGGCGCGTAGGGTTGCAGCATGCCGTTCTTGTCCAGCAGCGCCAGGCTCGAAGCCGCCACGCCCATGATCGCGTCGGCCTGCGGGTTGGCCTTCTCGGCCAGCAGCTTGGCGGTGATGACGCCAGTGCTGTCGCGCACCCATTTGATCTCGATGTCCGGATGCACCTTGTTGAAGCCTTCCTGGTAGGCCTTCAGCTGGT
>JALORV010000472.1 GCA_025458735.1 Burkholderiaceae bacterium
TACAGCCTGCGCCACATTGCGCAGCGTTACGTGGAGCACGGTTACGTCGCGATCGGCATCCGCATGCCGGGCCACGGCACGGTCCCCGGCGGGCTGACCGACGTGCGCTGGGAAGACTGGGCCGCGGCTACACGGCTCGCCGTGCGCGAAGCGCGCCGCCTCGTGCCAGCGCCAGCGCCGCTGCACCTGGTCGGGTTCTCGAACGGTGGCGCGCTGGCGGTGAAGTATTCGCTCGATGCGATCGAGGACCCGCAGCTGCCGCGTGCCGACCGGCTGGTGCTGCTCACGCCGATGATCGGCATCACGCGCTTCGCCCGCTTCGCCGGGCTTGCGGGGCTGCCGGCGCTGCTGCCGCCATTTGCCAGGGCGGCATGGCTCAGCAACCTGCCGGAGTTCAACCCGTTCAAGTACAACTCGTTCCCGGTGAACGGAGCGCGGCAGTCCTTCCGGCTGACCGACGCGCTGCAGGCACAGATCCAGCGGCTGTCGCGCGACGGCAAGCTGCAGTCCATGCCGCCGGTGCTGACCTTCCAATCGGTGATCGACTTCACGGTCAGCACGCCCGCGATCCTTACCGCGCTGTATGCCTTCCTGCCCGACAACGGCAGCGAGATCGTGCTGTTCGACGTGAACCGCACGGTCAAGTTCGGCCCGTTGCTGCGGCCGTCGTCCTACGTGGCCCTGGAGCGGCTCACCCCGACCACGCCTCAGGCCTACCGCTTCACTGCAGTCGCCAATGCCGGGGACGACATTGATGACACCGTGGAGAGAACGATCGCGCCGGGCGAGCTGCAGGCCACCGAGCGCCCGCTCGGATTGCAGTACCCGGCGGGCATCTTCTCGCTGTCGCACCTCGCGATCCCGATCCCGCCGGACGATCCGCTGTACGGCACGCAGCCCGACCCGACGAACCGCACGGAATTCGGCCTGAATCTCGGCGCGCTCGATGCACGCGGGGAGCGAGGCGCGCTGATCGTCGACCAGGATTTCCTCACGCGCCTGCCGTCGAACCCGTTCTTCCCGTACTTGCTCGCGCGCGTCGAGGAGAGTATCGAACGGCCTTCGGGCGCGAGTGGCCGCGAGATCGTCACGACTCCGCCGGTCGGCCTGCCCGTCCGGCTCGAGGCGCTGCTTTCGACCTTTGCGCCCGCCGACGCCGACGCGCAGCCGTTCGCCGGTCCCTGACCGCTGCGAGGATCTGCGCCGTGACCAGGAGCACCGCGTTCGTCATCGCCTTCACGCTGCTCACGGTGGTCGCGGCTTTCCTGTTGCCTGCTGGCCGGGCTCGCGGGCCTGTTCGTCGTGTTCTCGGGCCGGGCGTGCTTCGAGTTTCCCGCCGAGCGCTGGCCGTATGCGGTGTTCTTCCTCGGGGTCCTGCTGACGGCGGCTGGCTCCGCCTGGTATCACCTGTCGCCGGACAACGAAACGCTGTTCTGGGACCGGTTGCCGATGACCATTGCGTTCATGGGACTGGTGTCGAGCCAGGTCGTCGAGCGGATCAGCGTACGGGCCGGACTCCTGCTGCTCGGGCCAATGGTCTTGATGGGCCTGGTGTCGGTCGTCTACTGGATCGTTTCGGAACGCATGGGCGCGGGAAATGTCCTGCCCTATGCGCTGCTGCAGGGGTACGCAGTCGTGGTGCTGCTGATCATGGCGGCCCTGCATCCGTCGCGCTACACGCGGGCCAACGACCTGTACTTCATCTTCGGCTGGTACGTGCTTGCCAAGCTGCTGGAGCACTTCGACGCACAAGTGCTGGCGTACAGCCACGCCGTGAGCGGCCATTCGCTCAAGCACGTCGCCGCGGCCGTCGCAGGCTTCGTCACCTGTCGCATGCTCATGCAGCGTACGCTGGCCAGGCGATCTTCGTACCGGCCGTGCTCGGCGCGGTCATCGTCTACATCATCGTCGGCCTGGCCGACGCAATGGGTCGGCTGCCGGTCCTCGGGCCTGCGCTGCCATCACGATTGCGGCATCTCTTCTCCATCCTCGCCATCGGGGTGATCTTCGTCCTGTTCGTGTACCTCGTGATGGCCAACAAGGACCGTGCGTTGGCCCTGGCGCCCCAGTACCAGCAATCGCTGCTCGCGATCCTCCAGCAGTTCGCAGTGCACTTCGGCTTCGAGACGGAGCCCACCTGGTCGACGCTGCGTCAGGAGTTGCTGGCGCGGATCAACCTGCAACGGCTGGCCGGCTCGCTACTCGCCTCGGTGGGTTCGATCCTCGTGACCTTCGTCGTGGTCTGCCTGTACGCCACCTTCCTGATGGTCGAGCGTGGCAACTTCGAGGCCAAGCTCGCCAACCTCTCCGACGACCCGGCGCGCGTGGCGCGCATCCGCCACGTGATCGTGGCGATCAATCAGCGCATCGGCTCGTACCTGGCGCTGAAGACGCTGCTCAGCCTGCTGCTGGCGGTGTCGAGCTATGTCGTGATGCGCCTGGCCGGGCTCGAGTTCGCCGCACTGTGGTCGGTGCTGATCTTCTTCCTGAACTTCATCCCCTACGTCGGCTCCGTGCTGGGCGTGGTGTTCCCGATGCTGATGACGGTCGTGCAGTTCCAGGATGCCGGCACGGTGCTGACGATGCTGGTGGCGCTCACGGCCCTGCAGTTCGGCATCGGCAATTTCCTCGACCCCTGGCTGATGGGCAACTCGCTCAACTTGAGCCCGTTCGCCATCCTCGTGAGCCTTGCGATCTGGTCCGAGTTGTGGGGCGTGCCCGGGGCGTTCCTCGCGGTGCCGATCACCGCGATCCTGACGATCGTGTTCTCGGAGTTCCCCGGCACGCGGCCGATTGCAGTGCTGCTGTCGAGCAACGGCCGGCTGTGACCGGTCTACAATGCGCCTGGCGTTCCTACTGCGCGGGGTTTGACTGGTGTCCTACGTCGAGTGGTTCCTGCGGGCGCTGGTGCTGGTTCCGGTCACGCTGCTGCCGATCATCAACCCGCTGAGCACCGCGCCGGTGTTCGTCGCCACCGTGGGCACGAACCGCGCCGTCGCGAAGCGGCTGGCGCGCCAGGTGGCGATCAACAGCTGGTTCGTGCTGGTCGCCAGGTGGCGATCAACAGCTGGTTCGTGCTGGTGGTCTCGATGCTGATCGGCACCTACGTGCTGGCGTTCTTCGGCGTCTCGCTGCCGGTCGTGCGCCTCGGCGGTGGCCTGCTCGTGGCCGCGACCGCCTGGCGCCTGCTGCACCACACCGAGGACGACGACGTGCACGCCGTCGCGGTGGAGAAGGCCGCCACCCTGTCGGATGCCGAGATCGTGCAGCGCAGCTTCTTTCCGATCACCTTCCCGCTCACCACCGGTCCCGGCACGATCG
>JALORV010000120.1 GCA_025458735.1 Burkholderiaceae bacterium
AACGACGCAGGAATGCGCGAGCGACTCGCGATCGATCCCGGCCGTGCGCTCCAGCGCGAGCCGGTTTCCGATCAAGCCCTCGTCGAGCATGTCCAGCGCAATGCGGACCGCCGCCTGCGGCGTGCGCTTGCCGGACCGGGTCTGCAGCATGAAGAGCCGGCCGTCCTGCACGGTGAACTCGAAGTCCTGCATGTCCCCGAAAGCGTGCTCGAGCTGCTGTGCAGCCTCGGCGAGTTCGTGCCAGACCTCCGGCAGCACCGCCGCCAACCCGTCGTGGCCGCCGGCACTGCCGAAGACCATGCATTGCACCGTCACGGCGGTCCCGATGTCGTCGGCGATGTGGTTCAGGCGCCGGTACTCGCGCGCCCTGGGCGATTGCCAGGAGGCGAAGACGGCCTCGATGGCGCCGCCGAGCTGCCGGGCGGGATCCTGCGGAAACGGTCGCCCCGCGCCCTGTGAACCGGGGCGCCGGACCGCACCGACAGCAGCAAGGGGCGGCGTGCATCGCCCAGGGCCTGTGCGGTCGAACGCTCGAGCAGCCGCAGGCCCGCCCGCCACAAGTCGGCACCCGCGCGGCCGGCGGGATCGGCACAGTAGCGGGTGCCGATCACGAATGCCACAGGCACGGGCAGCGACAGCCAGGCCATGCGCAGCAGGTTCCACGCCTTGAAGCCCATGCTGCGCTTCGAGGCTTCGCCCTGCATGGCCACATCGCCGCCGTAGCCGATCAGATAGACCTCGGGAGGCAACGCAGTCACTGCTGCCGAGGGTGGCGTGGCCCGCCAGGACTGCACGGCGGGCGTGGCTGCGGCCGAGCTGCCGCTCGGCCTGCAGCACTCGCCATGTGGCGCGCAGGAAGGCGTCGTTGTCGACCGCCTCGCGGTTGCCGCCGAGCGTCCGGGCAGTCGCCAGCGCCGTCATTCGCGCGACGACGATGGCGACGGGAAAGCGTCGCGTGAGAAGCAGGTTCGCTTTCGGGTCGACGGCGATCGCGTGGTGGACCCCAAGGTCGTCGATGGGTTGAGGCATGCCCTGACGACGCGACATGCCGTGCTGGCGGCAGCCGCCGGGGTGCGGGACGTCAAGGCCAGCGGTGGACTCAATGTCGAAGGGCTGGAGCTCAGCGCCGACCAGCAGCGACTGTGGATCGGGTTCCGCAGCCCCTTGCACGATGGTCGCGCGCTCATCGCCTGTGTCGAGAATCCTGCCGCGGTCTTCCAATCGGACGAGGCACCGCGGATGGCGTGTGCGCGGCGTACGTCGGCGGCGCCGAGCGCATCATGGTCGTCAGCGACGGCGGAAACAGGAAATCCGGACGGCCTGCCAGCGATCTTCTGCCGGACCCGGTCCAACTGCAGACCGCAACTCGACCGGTCCGCAGCAGGGGTGCTCGCGGTCCCCGGCGGAGGGCTCCCGCAACCGTGAGCCCGCGAGTTGCGTTCGATGGCTGACGATCGGCCAGTGCCGCCGCGGCCGGGTCAGTTCAGCGCCGGGCCCGATCCGTCGGCGCCAGCGCCGGCCGCAGCACGGCGGTCGATCTCCATCTCGGCCTGCAGCCAGTCCTCGATTTCGTGGCCCTCGATGAAGCCACGGCGCTCGTAGAAGCTGTAGGCGGCCAGCCGGATCAGTGCTTCTCGTGTTTGCGGGTCGTCCTGCCAGGCGCTGGCCTCGGTGACCGGCACGTCCGGCGCGCCTTCGGCGCCAGCGTTCGTGGTAGCGCCGAGAGTGGGCTGGGGGCTGCGCTTGGTGGTCGCGGCAGAGGTCGTTGTCATCGCGAGTCTCCTGCAAGGTTGGCGTGCGGAGGGCCGGCTGCGTCACCCCGCCGGGTCGGCATGGCCACCCCTCCTGTGATGCACGGTAGCGCGCGACGATGAACCATTGATGTCACAGCCACCGCAGTGCTGGCGCGGCAGGCTCGCTCTGCCTGCCGAGGGTTTCGGCCAGGCCTTGGCACGGACGAGGTCAACGCCAGCGACACTGATGCAGGGCGGGTTGGCGATCGGCGAGGTGTGGGGGACGCTCTCTGGCAAGCTTCCACCCGCAACCCCAGCGCCGTCTTCGGACCGTCACAGAACGGTCACGCGAACGGCGTATACCCCAGTTGCGTCCTGCACCAGGCATAGCGACGCGATCGCGAGTCGGCTTGCAGACGCCGCCCCGTCGCTGCGTCACATTTCGTGGTCCTTGTTGCCCAGGCCCCGGCAGCATGGCCTGGACGGCCCGATCACCCGACCAACGCACCATCGAGAAGCCAACATGTTGTCCATTGCCGAATCCCTGCTGGTCCACACGCCGCTGGGCGGAACGTCTGAATTGCCGCGCGCAGGCACGGCACTGGAGAACCCCTTCGTCTACGACGCGGCGGCGCGCGAGATCAAGGAGCACGCGCGCCGCGGGCGTGTCGAGATCGTCGACGAGGTCCACGTGCCCGTGGGCGCTGAGCAGATCGTGTCGCGGTTGGCGTTCAGGCGCCTGCGCTGACGGTCGTCGCGCGGACCGCACGGCTCTTGCGATCAGTGAAGATCGTGCGGGCTGCCGCACCTGGCAAGGCCGGGCCATGATCGTGGTTGCCCCCCCCCGCGACGTCACGGGCCAGCCACATTGATCGCCTATGCTTCAGCCGTTGGCTCGCGTGTGCTCACACGCACGGCATCGAACCCCGACCCAGGCAGTCATTGCCCGGCCGAATTGCGGAGCGCGTCATGAACAGAACTGCCACATTCCTTGCCACACTGGCGCTTTCGGCCGCTGCCGGCCAAGCATGGGCCCAGTCCGATTCGGTCACCATCTTCGGCGTCCTGGACCTCGCGGCCCGTGCGGTGGACAACGACGACACCATGTACCGGCTGGAAAGCGGCGGACTGTCGGCCAGCCGGCTCGGTTTTCGCGGCGTCGAGGACCTGGGCGGCGGCCTGAAGGCCGGCTTCTGGCTCGAAGGTGAACTGCTGCCCGACACGGGTACGCAGCCTCTGGCCAGCGTCAATGGCGGGAGCAACAACGCGGCAGGCATTTTCCAGCGCCGCTCCACCGTCAGCCTGATGGGAGGATTCGGCGAGTTTCGGCTCGGCCGCGACAAGGTGCCGACCAACCTGACCTGGGACGAATTCGATCCCTTCCGCGATACCGGTGTCGGCCGCTCCAGCCGCCTGTCGGCCGCCAGGGGCATCGGGAGCTACGCCTTCTCGCGCGCCAACAACGCCGTGGGCTATTTCACGCCGGCCATGGGCGGCTTCTTCGGCCAGGCCATGGTGGCGGCCGGCGAGAACACCAGCGGCAACAAATATGCCGGTCTGCGCGGCGGCTACCGTGCCGGCCCGCTGGTGGCGGCCTTCACCTACGCCAGTGCAGATTCCACATCGGGCGACGACGCAGCCATCTGGAGCCTGGGCGGGACCTACGATTTCAAGTCGTTCAAGCTCTGGGGTTTCTACAACGCGGTGGACGATGTCAATGCCGGGCAGTCGAACTGGCTGCTGGGCGCCACGCTTCCGGTAGGCGGCTTCGAACTGCGCGCCTCGTACCAGGCGATGAGCGGCGACGAAGGCATCAGCGACCAGGAGGCCGACATGTTCGCCATCGGCGCCGTCTACAACCTGTCCAAGCGGACCGCTCTGTACGCCACCTACTCGGCGATCTCGAATACCAACACGTCGTTCACCGTGGCAACGGGCGGTCCGCTGACCAAGGGCAACGACTCCAGCGGCTACGAGTTCGGCATCCGTCACTCGTTCTGAATCGGCTGGGTGCCCGGCTGCCAAGCGCTGGGCAATCCTCAAACGCGCTGGCCGTCGATCACGGCGCGCATTGCGGCCGACATTTCGACCAGCACCCGGTTCTGGCTTGCGGGCCGCTGGCCCCTGTCCTTGGCGTGGTCGTCCCAGATGCGCAAACGCAGCGCGTCTTGGGCATGCGGCAGCGCCAGGAAAGCCTCGCACTCTGCGGGCGACATGGGCCCGCCCTGCAGCGCCAGGCTGCGCACCGAGTCGGGCGACAAGGCTTGCGCATATCGTGGCTGCGCGGCGACGAGGTACCGCTTGGCCCGCACGTGCAGCGCCACCGGTTCGGCGACCGCCGCGCCGAAGAGGCCGCTCAAGGCCTGGGCCGCCAGGGTCTCGTGCGCATCGTCGATGCCGCGCTGGGCGGGTGAACCCTGCAGTCCCGTCATCAGGTGGCCGAGGTCGTGCAACCACGCGGCGAGTTCCAGTTCCGGCGTGGCCCGGGCCTGCCGCGCAAGGCGCCCGCATTGCCAGGCGTGCTGAAGCTGGGTGATGCCTTCGCCCTCGTAGCAGAGGTCGCCGTGCTCGGCGAACAGGGCCGTGATCTGTTCCGGAGTCATGCATGCAGTGTGTGGCGAAGCCGTGACGACCGAATGACGCGGGCGTGGCCGTGCTGTCACGCTGCGGTCACCCGTCGCCTCTACCGTTCGGCGCCATGGAGTCCGCTTCACACCCGGCGCTGCACGTGGAGTGCGCGAGCAAGACCTTCAACGGGTCGCGCCGCGCCTTGCAGGGTGTTTCGCTGACCGTTCAGCCGGGCCTGTGCGGGCTGGAGACGCTGGATGCCAACGCCGGTCGCGTCCATGTCTTCGGCCGGCCGCTGCAGGCCGGCGGGCGACTCGCCCCCGATATCCGCGCGCAGCGGCGGCAGGTGGGCATCATCTTCCAGCAGTTCAACCTGGTGGGTAGGTTGCCGGTGCTGACCAACGTGCTCACCGGCCTGGCTGCCGAACTGCCGCTATGGCGCGCCGCGCTGAATCGCTTCACGCTGCAGGAACGGGCACGTGCGCTGGACGCGCTGCACGCCATGGGCCTGGCCGAGCAGGCCTTCCAGCGCGCCAGCACTCTGTCGGGCGGGCAGCAGCAGCGTGCGGCGATCGCGCGCACGCTGGTGCAGGGCGCACGGCTGCTGCTGGCCGACGAGCCGGTGGCGTCGCTGGACCCGGAGTCCACGCGTCGCGTGATGGAACTGCTGCTGGCGTTGAACCGCGAACAAGGCCTCACGCTGCTGGTGAGCCTGCACCAGGTGGGCCTGGCGCAGCGCTACTGCGAACGTGCGGTGGCGCTGCGCGACGGCGCGCTGGTCTTCGACGGCCCGGCCGCGGCTCTCACCCCGGCCTTCCTGCGTGACCTGTACGGCACCGCCGTCGAC
>JALORV010000121.1 GCA_025458735.1 Burkholderiaceae bacterium
GCTGGAGTCCTTGCACGAGGTGGTGACGTTCAGCATCCACGGCGTGCCTTCGAGCTGCTGCGCCAGCGCGTGCTGCGAGACGCCGGCCTCGATGAAGGCATAGCCGTGCGCCAGGTTCAGATCGCGGATGCGGTCCAGCCGGCGCAGGTCGACCAGCGCGCAGTCGTCACGCACCGGGTGGCGCGAACCCAGGCCCCAGTTCATGCCGGTGCTGACCGAGTACAGCGGCGTGCCGTTCGCACGCGCGGCGTCGACGATGTCCTGCACCTCGCGCAGCGTCGTGGGGTGCAGGATGGCCGGAATGCGACGCGGCGAGCTCTCCGAGAGGTCGGGCTGCGCCGCCGCGCCGTCTTCGGCCTGCGCGACGACGGCGCGCCAGCGCGCGAGGGTTTCAGAAGCCTGCATGTCGATGTTGTCCCGTCTTCGTTGGTGGATGCGGTGTCGCGTGCGGCCCGCGGCCCGTGCTCAGGCACGGCCCAGTCGCACTGGAAAGACGGCCATGCCGCGCAGGCCCAGGTTGCTGATCCAGGTGACTTCACCGGCCGGTTGCGCGGCGGGAAAGCGCCGGAAGAATTCCTGCACCGCCTCGCGCACCACGGTGCGCGCCATCAGCGAGCCGATGCACTTGTGGATGCCGGCGCCGAAGCCGACGTGCGTGACCTTGGCGCGCGCCAGGTCCAGGCGGTCGGGCTCGCGGTTGACACGCGGGTCGCGGTTGGCGCTGTGCAGCATGCAGAACACCGGCGCGCCCTGCGGCACCAGCTCGCCGTTGATCGTGAGGTCGGCGCGCGCGCGGCGGATAATGCTGAACACCGCGCCGTCGTAGCGGGCGAACTCCTCCACCGCCTCGGTGCCCAGCCCGGAATCCAGCACCAGCTCGCGACTGCGCGCGTCGCCCATCACCGCGTGGACAGCGTTGCCGATCAGGTAGGTGGTCGTCTCGTGGCCGGCCGCGATCATGGTCATCACCATGCCGGCCACGTCGTCGTCGGTCACCGGGTCGTCGGGCGTGCCGGCGGCGATCAAGGCACTGACGACGTCGTCCTGCGGCCGAGCGCGGCGTTCGTCGATCAGCGCGCGGCAGTAGTCGCGCATAGCGACGATGCCGTGGTGACCGGTGCGCACGGCCTCCTCGGTGGCCACGCCGGCGCCGATGAGGGTGAAGATTTCCACCGTCCACTGTTTGAACAGGCCGATGTCGCCCGCCGGGATGCCCATCAGCGCAGCCAGGATGCGCGATGGCACCGGGAACGCGAAGTCGCGGATGAAGTCGATCTCGCCCGACGCGTCCAGCCCGGCCAGGCCCGCGGCCACGTGTTCGCGCGCCAACTGCTCGATGCGCGGCAGGTTGTGCGGGCCGAAAGACGCCCCAAGCCGGGTGCGCAGCCGCGTGTGGACCGGCGGGTCGTTGAAGGGAATCCAGCGCTTGAGCTCGCGAGCGAAGAATGCCAGTTCGTCCTGCACCTGGGGGGGTGCGCCCTTGCCCCACTGGTCGACGCGTTCCGCGGAGAAGTCCTCGCCGCCCAGCGCATGCTCGACATCGCGGTAGCGCGTGAGGATGTGCGCTTCCAGCCGCGTGTCGTAGTAGCACGGCGCGTCGCGCCGCATGGCCGCAAAGGTCGGGTAGGGATCAGCGAAGAACGCGTCGCTAAGGATGTCGAAGTCGGGCATGGCAGTCGCTCGTTCTCAGGGCCAGGTCTGGGGCCGTCTAGGGACTTCAGCATGGACGGCGTGGAGGGGATGCCTGCAGGCTGGCGGAGCGCGATCGGCCTGTCAAACCGGCCTCGCCGCGTCCGGTCGTTCGCCCGCCACGCGGAAGTGCTCCTGGCGCACCCGCTCGGGTGCCACCCCGGCAGCGGCCAGGTGCGCCGTCATCGCCGCCATGTAGCCGACGCTGCCACACAGATAAAAGGTGGCCGCGGGGTGGGCCCGCGCCAGCGCCGCCACATCGGCCGCGCCCAGCCGGCCCTCGATGCGCGTGGCACGCACGTGCACGCTGATGTGTGGGTGCTGCGCAGCCAGACCGCGCAGTTCGTCGAGCGCGATGGCCTGCCCGAGATCGGGCACCGAGTGGTCGATGTGCAGCCGCCCGCGGCCCGGCGTCAGGGCCAGCGCACGGGCCATCGCCAGGGCGGGGGTGATGCCAATGCCGCCGACCAGGCACACCGCATCGACCGGTCCGTCGGCTGGCAGGTGATAGGTGCCACCGGGCGACGAGATGCGCAGCAGCGCGTCGCCCGGGCCGCGCTCGAACAGCCAGCGCGAGAAGACACCTTCGCTTTCGCGCTGCACGGTGATCTCGTAGCCTTCGCCACCGTCGCCGGGTGCGCTGGATATGGTGTACGCGCGCTGCACCCAGTGCTCGCCGATGCGGCCCTGCACCACCAGGTGCTGCCCCGGGTGGAAAGGCGCCAGGCGGCGGTCCAGCGGCTGCAGGTGGAAGGCGCGCACGCGCTCGCCCAGCGTGACCACTGACGCGCAGCGCGCCGGGGCCCAGTCGGCCGCACCCAGCATCTCGCGCACCGTGGGCAGGCAGCCGCCGCACACGAGCGTGGCGCGCGTGCACTGCGCGACCAGCTCGGCGGTGTGGCAGCCGCCGTCGATGGCGCGCTGGATGTCGTCGACCGTCGCGCCGGCGCAGGCGCAGACCACGCCGGCACGCCGGGATGCGCCGCCGCCCCCTTCGAGGCCGTCGAAGCTGCCGCAGGCCTCGAAGCGCGCGATCTGCGCATCGTCCAGGCGGCGCGCGTCGAGCAGACCTTCGAAGGCCTCGCCGAGCCCGCGCCACTCCCCGGACGACTCCAGCTCCACCGGCACGCCGTCCACCAGATGCACCTCGCGCACGGCGCCGGTGTCGGGGTCTTCGTAGCGTGCGCTGAAGTCAGGCTCGGGCGCGTCGACGACGCGGGAGGTGAAGGTCGGCCGGCCGACCAGCCGCGTGCTGACCACCCGGCGGCCGTCGGGCAGGTCGTGGATGGCCGTCAGCGTCGCCTGCGCGGCCAGCTGCCCGGTCTGCAGCGTCAGCAGGCCACGGCGCGGCAGCATGTACATGCCGTCCAGCGACTGCATCACCGAGCGCAGCTGCGGGTGCTCGGCCAGGTGGCTGCGGAACCATGCCGCGTCCAGGCTGGCCACCTCCAGCTCGTCGAGCGCGCGTACCGTGGCCGTGCGGGGCTGTTCGCGCAGGACGGCGAGCTCGCCGAACATCTGCCCGGGCAGGAGCTCGCTAAGGTCGGCCTCGGCGCCTTCCGCGCCCTCCGCGCGGCTGCTGACGCGCGCACGGCCCTGCAGCACGAGGTAAAGCCGGTCGGGGGGATCGCCCTGGCGGAACACCACCTCGCCGGCCGCGAAGGTCTCGATGCGGTAGCTCTCGGCGACGCCGAGCTTGCGCAGCACGCCTTCGCGCAGGCGGCCGGCACGCAGCTCGTCGTGCTCGCGCGCGGTGGCGCTGAGCTGCTGCGCGAAGGCGCTGCCGGGCGCCAGCACCGACCGCAGGCCGTCGCGCGTCAGCACCAGCAGCCGGCAGTGCGTGAGCGCGCGCACGGTGGCGTTGCGCCGTGCGCGGTCGCCTGACAGTAGGGCCTGCTCGCCGAAGTAGGCGCCTGGCTCCAGCCGCGCCAGCACGACCTCCGAGCCGTCGAAGGACCGGCCCAGCACCTGCACCGAACCGTCGGCGACGAAGTACATGCGGTCGCCGGGGTCCCCCTCGCGCACGATGGCCTGCCCCGGCAGGGCCTTGGTCTCGGTGATGCCGGCGGCCAGGCGCTGCAGCGCGTCGGCGGGCAGCCTGTCGAACGGCGGTATGCCGTGCAGCAGCGCCAGCGACTCGTCGGCGGTCATCCCCGGCTCGCCAGGTAGGCCAGTTCGGCCGGTGTCGAGGGTCGGCCGAGCGCCGCGTTGCGGTAGGGGTAGCGGCCGAAGCGCTGCAGCGTGTCGAAGTGCTCCTGCTGCTCGCCGATGGCCCCGGCGCACAACGCCACCACGCCCGCGTTGCGCGCACGCGCCTGGGCTTCCAGCGCGCGGAAGCGCTCGAACGCGAGCGTGTGGTCGGCCAGGACCTCGGAGTGCTGGATGGGCAGGTAGACGAAGATGCGCTCGATCAGCGCCAGCTGCTCGTCGCGCCCGGCGGCGATGCAGGCGCGCGCAACCTCCAGCGCCGCCGCGTCGCTGTCGAAGGCCTCCGCGCGACCCCGGTAGAGGTGGCGCGGGAACTGGTCGAGCAGCAGGATGAGCGCCAGTTCGCTGCGCGCGCTGCCGCGCCAGTCGTCCAGCGCGCCGGCGCGGGCGGCGCGCACGTCGTCGGCGTAGCGTTCGGCCACCTGCGCATCGACCGCGGCGCCACCGCGGAACCAGCGCTGGTAGCACGGCGATCCCGGGCCGATGGGGTGCGCATCGTCACCGCCCTCGAACCACCAGGCGAGGATGTCCTCGGCCCGGCTCACTGCATCGCTCTGCCGAACGCGGGGCGCGCGGTGACGCGCGCGACGTAGTCGCGCAGGCGCTCGTGGCCATCCAGCATGCCCAGGCGCTCGTGGCCATCCAGCATGCCCAGAATGCCGGCGAAGGCCAGCACGCAGCCGACCATCACGTCGGCGGCGGAAAAGTTGTTGCCGACGAGATGGGGGCCAGCCAGCTCGCCCTCCAGCACCGTCGCGGCGGCGCGGAAGCGCTCCAACGCTGCGGCAATGACGGCGGCCGACTGCTGATCTGCCGGCTTCATGCGTTCGAGGTAGACCTCGCCGATCGGCGGCTCCAGCGTCGTCATCGACCACACCATCCAGCTGAGGTAGCGACCCCGCAGTGGTGAGTCGGGCGGTGGCGCCAGGCCCATGTC
>JALORV010000473.1 GCA_025458735.1 Burkholderiaceae bacterium
GCGCCAGAAGGTCAGCGCCACGGTGGCCGCAGAGGCGGCGGGCATGTCCCGGGTGACCCTGCACCGCATTGAGCGCGGCGAGCCTTCCGTGACCATGGGCGCCTACCTGAGCGCCATCGACGCCGTAGGGCTGCAGTTGGAGCTGCGCGACCCGCAGGCACGCCCGGCCACGGCCGACATCGCCAGCCTGCCGGAGCGTGTGCGGCTGGCTGAGTTTCCCCAGCTCAAGGGCCTGGCCTGGCAACTGCACGATGTGGACGAACTGAGCCCGACGGATGCCTTGAACCTCTACGAACGCAACTGGCGGCACGTCGACCGGGCCAGCATGGAGCCGGCCGAGCGTGCACTGCTCAAGGTCTTGGTGGACCAGCTCGGCGGAGGACGACTCCTTGTTTGAACGGCCACACCATCGCCGCATCGCGACCGTTCTTGAGGCGCTGGACGCTGACGCATTGGCGGCGAACGCCTGCCTATTCGGTGGCGGTACCGCCATGGCGCTGCGCTACGGCGAATACCGCGAGTCGTTCGACATCGATTTCCTGGTTTCCAGGGTCGAGGGCTATCGCCACCTGCGCCAGCGGCTCACCGGCCCGGACGGCATACGTGCCATCACCCGGGCCGGCCACACGCTCAACCAGACCCGCGAGGTGCGCGCAGACCAGTACGGCATCCGCACCATGCTGAAGGTCGACGGTGCCGACATCAAGTTCGAGATCGTGCTCGAGGGCCGGATTGACCTCGAAGCACCCGGTCAAGATGATCGCCAGTGCGGTGTGGCCACGCTCACGCCGCTGGACATGGCGACGAGCAAACTGCTGGCCAACTCTGACCGCTGGCGCGACGATGCCGTGATGAGCCGCGACCTCATCGACCTGGCGATGATGGCGCCGCCCAAAGCGCTATTGAGGCGGGCTATGGCCAAGGCCCAAGGCGCTTACGGCGACAGCGTGGCCGCCGACCTGGCCAATGCCGTGGAGGACCTGCGTGCGCGGCCCCATCGACTGGACCAGTGCATGCAGGCGACGGCCATGACCACGGTGTCCAAGGCGGCGCTGTGGGCACGCATCAAGGCGCTGGTGCGCTGAAAGACCTGGTGCTGGGGTTGCCCTGCGCAGTGCATGTCACCCGAGGCGCTGGCAACGGCATGCCAAGTGCCGAAGAGACGCCCTCAATAGCGCTTCTGCACCTGCGGCGTAGCGATCCAGGACCTCCGGAACTCCGGCGCCTCACAGCATGAAAGCCTGCCCGCCCACCTACGTCTGGCAGCACCCGGACTGGCCCGAACTTCGGCACGACCGTGTTCTCGTCGGTGAGGCCCTGTCCAAGGCGCGCCGCGCCCAAGGTCTGGTCGAGGGCAAGCTCGCGGTTCTGGGCTTCGAGCAACGCCTGGAATTGGCCGCAGAAGCCTGGAGCCAGGAAGCGCTGGCGACCTCGGCCATCGAGGGCGAGCGCCTGGACCTTGCCGCCGTGCGCAGCTCGGTGGCGCGGCGGCTGGGCGTAGGCAAGCAGGATGGGCCCAGCGCGCCGCGCAACGTGGAAGGCCTGCTCGACATCATGGACGACGCGGTCAAGCGTTGCCACGACCCCCTGACGCACGAGCGGCTGCACGCATGGCACGCCGCGCTCTTTCCCACCGGCTACTCCGGCATGACGAAGATTCGCGTCGGCGGCTACCGCGAGCACGGCGAGCCGATGCAGATCGTCAGTGGTCGGGTGGGACGAGAGAAGGTGCACTACGAGGCACCGCCGTCGAGCGGGGTGCCCGATGAGATGGATCGCCTTCTTCAGTGGTTCAACGCCGCCAGCGAACCGGACACCTTGGTCCGGGCCGCGCTCGCGCATCTTTGGTTCGAGACCATCCACCCCTTCGAGGACGGCAACGGCCGCCTGGGCCGCGTGCTGGTCGACCTGCTGCTGGCCCGTGACAGCGGCGAGACCAGTCGCCTGTTCCGCACGTCCCAGCGCCTGCTCGACCGTCGCCGCGACTACTACGCGAACCTGGAGCGCGCCCAGCATGGCGGCCCCGACGTGACGGACTGGGTGTGCTGGTTCGTGGAGCAGATGCAGGCCGCCTGCGATGAGGCATCGACGGTGGTGGACCACACGCTCGTCAAGGCCCGCTTCTGGCTGGATCACGGCAACAAGGCCATGGGCGAGCGTCAGCGCAAGGTGATGAACCTGCTGCTGGACGCCGGGCCGGGTGGCTTCGACGGTGGCATGAGCACGAAGAAGTACGAGAACGTCACCGGCACTTCGCGGGCCACAGCGTCGCGCGAACTCATCGACCTTGAGGCGATGGGGCTGCTCCAGCAGGTGGGCGGTGGCCGCTCGACGCGCTACTACGTCAAGCTGCCCGGTTGGGCCCCACACGAAGACGATGGGTCTTGACCGGGGCCAGCCTGGAATTGTCTGCTCAAGGTCGAAGAAGCTCCCCACGTGCCGCCGCGGTAGCACCAGGGCGTGGCCGCGTGACACGGGAAAGGCGCATGCACGATCCTGGCGGGTGGCAAGGTCCAGAACGGGCAGTCGCTGGCAGTGGGCGTCGACATGGGCGATCAAGCGCAACTCAGGGGCGAGAGCGGCTCGAACCCAGATAAACCGAAGTGATCTGGGTTCGCGAGTGCCCAAGGGCCTCGGACACCTGGCGCCGCGCTGCGAGGTCCACAGCCGCATCGGCGCGCTCGGCAGTCGC
>JALORV010000122.1 GCA_025458735.1 Burkholderiaceae bacterium
CGGGCAGTGCCGGCCGGGTGATAGCCGCGCCGCGCCACCGGTTCGAGCTGCGCCCGCAGCAGTTGCGGCGTGGAGGGGTAGCCCGGGCTGCCGATCACGCTGAACACACGCACGTGATGTGCGATCAGCGCCTCGGCGTCGACCACGCCGCGCGGACGGTCGAGCACGGCGCGCAGCGCGCGGCGCTTGCCGAAGGCCACGCGTGGACTCGGATTGCCGGACGTCGACATGATGGAAGTCAGCGACAGCACGCGCTGCGGATGCCGCGCGGCCAGCACCTGCCCGATCATGCCGCCCATCGAGGCGCCGGCGACGTGCGCGCGCTCGATCCCGAGCGCGCTCAGCAGCGCGGCGGCATCGTCGGCCATGTCGGCCAGCGTGTAGGGCGCGCGCACCGGCAGGCGCAGCAGTGCGCGGGTGATCGCCAGCGGCAGGTTCGGCAGCCGGGCGCCGGGCAGCTTGGTCGAACGGCCGCAGTCCCGGTTGTCGTATCGGATGACGCGCAGCCCGGCCGCAACCAGCTGGGCGACGAAACCGTCCGGCCACAGCACGCCGGGCATGCCGAGGCCCATGATCAGCAGCAGCGCCGGAGCAGCCGGATCGCCGTGATCCTCGACGTCGAGCGTGACGCCGTTGGCCACGACCTGCAGCGAACGCACGGTGGCGGCGGGCGATGGACTTTCGGGCTGCTGCATGCGCTTGCGACCGGGACAGTGCTCGGCTCGGTACGTGGCGCGGCTCAGTACCAGCTCTTGCGCGCCGGGTCGCGATACAGCCAGCGCAGCGCACCGCTGCGTTCGAACGGCTGCCACGCGCCCTCGGGCTGCACGAGGCGGTCGGCGATTGCGTACCAGGCCAGCGCATTGAGACCGATGCCGAAGTGGCTGGCCTCGACCTCGATGTTCTCGGTGCGTGGGCTGCGCCTCTCGACGCTGCACTGCCAGGCCACCACGCCATCGGTGCGGCTGTAGATCGAGGTGGTCGGCACCGGCGGCGGCTGCCGCAGCGGCGCATGGATTTCCGGCGCGCCGATGCGGTGACCGGTCACCAGCTCGTACAGGCGCCAGGCATTGGTGGCGCGCGGATGCCCGGTAAACGGCGTGCCGAGCGTGATCACCTGGCGGACGTCGCGCGGAAAATCCTTCGCCAGTTCGCGCGCGTAGATGCCGCCGAGGCTCCAGCCGATCAGGCTCAGCTTGCGGCCGTGCTGCCGCCGCAGTTCGCGCACGCGCGCCATGCAGTGCTCCAGCACGCCTTCCTTCGGACCGAGGTTTGAGCCGTGCTCCCAGCCGTAGGCAACATAGCCTTTGCGTTCGAGGAAGCGGCGCAGCGGCCGGGTCGAGGCGTCCGAGGCCATCAATCCCGGAAACACCAGCACCGGATGGCCGTCGCCGGCCGGCACCTGGTCGAGCCAGGGGCCGGCCAGCAGGGTGGCGCCGAACTCCCACGGCGCGCGCCACTCGAGCGCGAGTCGCACCAGGCCCGGCGCCCGCATCATGTCGAAATCGACCCAGAGCTGCGATCTGTCCATGGGTCAGCGCGCTGACGCGGTGCGCAGGCCGATGCGCCTCAAGGCCTATCCCGAGCGCGCCGAACGCGCCGAACGCGCCGACGACCCGGTCTGCGCGGCTCGCTGCAGTTCGGCCAGCGCATCGTGCAGGCCACGCGCAAGCGGGCGCGCATCGGCGATGCCGACCCGCGCGGCGAGGATGCCGAAGTCGAGCGAGCCCGCGTAACTCTGCAGCGTGATGTTGAGCCCGAGGCCGTGCTCGACGATCGACACCGGCCAGTAGGTCTTCAGCCGGGCTCCGGCGAGATAGAGCGGCGCCTCCGGCCCCGGCACGTTCGACACCACCAGGTTCGCGATCGGCGGCAGGCGGTCGGCGAGTGAACTGCGGCCGTACAGCCCGGCGGCTGCCGACAGCAGCCACGGCAGGCCGAGCGAGGGGAAGTCGGTCGGGATGACGCCCTTGAGCTGGCGCGTGACCTCCTTGGCAGCACGCGTCGAGGCCTGGATCGCCTGCAGTCGTTCGAGCGGGTCGGCCAGATGCGTGGCCAGCGAGGCCAGCGTCATCGTCGCCAGCGTCGTCGCCTCGGTGTTGCCGGCCTCGCGCAGCGACACCGGCATCGCCACCACCAGCGACTTCGCCGGGATGCCGCCGCGCGTGCGCAGGTAGCGACGCAGCGCGCCGCTCACCAGCGCCAGCACGACGTCGTTGAGCGTGGCGCCGTGCGCAGCAGCCAGCGCCTTGATTTCATCGAGCGGCAGCGACGCGGTGGCAAAGCTGCGGCCGCTGTCGATCACGCGGTTGAAGGCCGTGCGTGGTCCGAAGGCGAGGTTGCGGCTGAATCCGGTCGTGCCGGTGGCGAGCCGTGCTGCCACGCGCACCAGTGCCGGCAGCGAGCGCACCAGGTTCACCGTCTGCGCGCCGCTGGTCCGCAGCGCGGTGCCGACCAGTGTCACCAGGCCAGGCGCGTCGCGCCCGCGGCGCCGCGCCGGTTCGACCGCACGCGGCGCCGGCGTCAGGTCGAGCAGCGCATGCGCGAGCGCCACGCCCGAAGCGCCATCGAGCGTGGCGTGGTGGATCTTCGTATAGAACGCCAGGCCGCCGTCGGCCAGTCCCTCGATCACATGGAAGCGCCACAGCGGACGGCTGCGGTCGAGCGGCTGCGCATGCAGTCGTGCCACGGCGGCCTCGAGCTGCGCCAGCGTGCCGGGTGCCGGCAGCGTCACGCGCACGATGTGGCGTTCGAGATCGACCGCGTCCGCGCGCACCCACACCGGATTGGCGAAGTCGAGCGGCATGCTGGCCAGCTGGCGCGTGAACACCGGCGACAGGTGCAGCCGACGCGCGACGTGCCGGCGCACGCGCAGCAGGTAGTCGCCGCCGCCGCGCGGCCGCTCCAGCAGATGCACGGCGCCGACGTGCATCGGCGTGGCCGGCGTCTCGAGGTGCAGGAACAGCGAGTCCAGTCCGGACAGCGGCTTCAAGTGTCTCCCTGACTCTGGTTCTTTGCCATCCACGCCGTGACGGCGACGCCCGGTCCACTCCGGCCGGACGCCGCGACGTCGGCGACCAGCCGACCCGGACGACGGCAGCGATGGTAATCGCAACTGTGGCGAGACAGCGCGCCGGACCGATGCGCGAGTAAACCTAGAATGCCGCGATGCGCATCGTCTTCGCCGGAACGCCGCCCTTCGCCGCACGCTCGCTGGCCGCCCTGCTCGAGGCCGCGCCGGCGTCCCGATGGTCGGTCGTGAGGGTGCTGACGCAGCCGGATCGTCCGGCCGGTCGCGGCCTGCGCCTGGCGCCGAGTCCGGTCAAGCAGCTGGCCCTCGAGCACGGCATCCCGGTCGACACGCCGGTGTCGCTGCGCAAGGGCGACGACGCTGCCGCCGCATGCGCCCGGCTGCGCGCGGATGAAGCCGATGTGCTGGTGGTCGCCGCCTATGGACTGATCCTGCCGCAGGCGGTGCTGGACCTGCCGCGCGGACTGCGGCCGGACTGGCCCGGCCGCCTTGCTGCGGTCAACGTCCATGCATCTCTGCTGCCGCGCTGGCGCGGCGCCGCGCCGGTGGCGCGCGCGATCGAGGCGGGAGATGCCCAGACCGGCATCACCATCATGCAGATGGACGTCGGCCTCGACACCGGGCCGATGCTGCTGTCGGAGACCCTCGCGATCGCCGCGGACGAAACGGCCGGGTCCCTGACCATGAAGCTGGCCGACCTCGGCGCGCAGCTGCTGGTGCGGGCGCTGCAGTCTGCTGCCTCGCTGGTGGCCCGTCCGCAGCCGTCCGATGGGGCCACCTACGCAGCCAAGATCGGGAAGGCCGAAGCCTGGCTCGACTGGTCGTGCGCGGCCGCGGTGCTCGCGCGCCGCGTGCGCGCCTTCGATCCCTTTCCGGTGGCGCTTGCGCGGTTCGGCGATGAGCCGGTCAGGGTCTGGAGGGCCGAAGCGCTGCCGGTCGAGCCCGCAACCGACCTCGGCGCAGAACCCGCCGGTAGCGTGATGTCCGCGAACGCCGACGGCATCGTCGTCCGTTGCGGTGAAGGCTGCCTGCGTCTCACGGAGCTGCAGCGGCCCGGTGGCCGGCGACTGGCGGCGCGTGAATTCCTGGCCGGGCATCCGCTCGTTCTGCCGCTGCGCCTGCCGAACGGGCCGGCGCATGCATGAGCCCGCCGGGCCGCCGCAGTACACGGCAGCCCTTCAGTCGTCCGATCCCGCCGCTCTGGCCCCACCGCTGGCCGAGGTGCTGCAGGCCGCGGCGCGGGTGTGGCGCGCGTTCGACGAGGGCCAGTCGCTCGATCGCGCCATCGCCGCACAGGTGCCCGCCGATGAAGCCCGGCTGCGTCCCGCGGTGCACGACCTTGCCTATCACGCGGTGCGCCGGCGCGCGCTGACACAGGCTGTGATCGGTGCGCTCGCCGCCCGACCGCCGGCCGCCGCGGTCGAAGCGCTGCTTGCCGTGGCGCTGCCGCAGCTGTTGCTCGAGCG
>JALORV010000123.1 GCA_025458735.1 Burkholderiaceae bacterium
GCGGAGCGCGTCGCCGCGCAGGACAACCTGACCCGGATCGAGGCGAGGCTGGCGGCGCTGCGTCAGGTGCAGGCCAGCGTCGAGGCCGACACGCGCCTCGATCCCTGGCTGGCGGCGCAGGGGCTGGATCGGCTGCCGCGCCTGTTCCGCCGCCTGACCGTGGAGCAAGGCTGGGAGTCCGCCTTCGAGGCGGTGCTGCGCGAACGCATCGAAGGCGTCGAGGTCGGTCGGCTCGACACGATCGGCGGACTGGCCGCCAGCGCGCCGCCGGCCCGCGTGGCGTTCTATGCCACCACCGGCGCGGTCGCGCGCGAAGGCGGGCACATGCCGGGCTTCACGCGCCTGTCCGATCGCGTGCGGGGCCACGATGCGGCGCTCGCTGCGGTGCTGGCCGACTGGCTGGCCAATGTGTTCGTGGCGCCGGATCTGGCCAGTGCGATCGCCTCGCGCGAGCAGTTGCCGGTCGGTGGCCAGTTCGTCGTGCAGGGCGGCCATCTGGTGTCGCGCTACGGCATCCGTTTCTTCGCCGAGGACGACGAGAAGTCCGGCCTGCTGGCGCGCCGACACGAGATCGAGAACCTCGAGAAGGCGATCCGCGCGCAGCGCCTGATCGTGGAGGAACGTACCGCCTCGCTGGCGCGGGCCGAAGCGGCACTGCGCGAGGCGCAGGAGGCGCTTGCCGCCGGCCGGCGCGAAGTCGAGCGCGTACGCCCGCTGCTGCATGCCAGCCAGCTGGAAGCCGTGCGTGTGGGCGAACTGCTCGATCGCATCCGGCATCGCGGCGGCCAGATCGACGCCGAACTGGCCGACATCGAGGCCCACGAACACGAGCTGCGCGCTGCACGCGACGCCGCCGACCAGCGCTTCCAGGCACTCGACGGAGAATTGTCGACCCAGCACGACGCCGTCGAAGCGGCGCGGCTCGACTACGAGCGCGCCGACCAGGCGCTGCGCGGCGCCCGCGACGAGCAGCGGTTGCTGGAGGCGGCACGCCAGCAGGTCGAGTTCGCGCTGGCCTCCAATCGCGAACGGGAGCGCGATGTCGCGCAGGCAGCGGCGGCAGCGGCGGCTGAAGCCGGGCGGCTGGCCGCCGACGTCGAGGCGGCCGGCACCGAGCTGGCGCCGGCTCGATGAACTCGCGCAGCAGCTGCGCGCCACCGACGAGCGCCGCCTGACGCTGGAGCGCGATCTCGATCCGCGGCGGCAGAAGATCACCGAGCTGCAGCTGCGCGAACAGGCGGCGCGGCTGGCCGCCGAGCAACTGGCAGCGCAGCTGGCCGAGGCGCACGCCGACGAGGCCGCGCTTGCGCCCAAGCTGGCTACCGCCGGCAAGGCGGCGGCGCTGCAGGTCGACATCACCCGGCTCGCCGAGGAGATCGCCGCGCTCGGCGCCGTCAATCTGGCCGCCCTCGAGGAGCTCGGCACCTCGCGCGAGCGCAAGAATTTCCTCGATTCGCAGTCGGCCGACCTCAAGGCGGCCATCACCACGCTCGAGGATGCGATCCGCAAGATCGACCGCGAGACGCGCGAGCTGCTGCAGCAGACCTTCGACCAGGTCAATGCCCAGTTCGGGCAGCTGTTCCCGAAGCTCTTCGGCGGCGGCGAGGCGCGACTCATCATGACCGGCGAGGAGATCCTCGACGCCGGCGTGCAGGTGATGGCGCAGCCGCCCGGCAAGCGCAACAGCACGATCCACCTGCTGTCCGGCGGCGAGAAGGCGCTGACGGCCACGGCGCTGGTGTTTGCGCTGTTCAAGCTCAACCCGGCGCCATTTTGCCTGCTCGACGAGGTCGATGCGCCGCTCGACGACGCCAATACCGATCGCTTCTGCCGGCTGGTGGAGTCGATGACCGGCAACACTCAGTTCCTGTTCATCACCCACAACAAGATCGCGATGGAGATGGCGCAGCAGCTGATCGGCGTGACCATGCAGGAGCAGGGCGTGTCGCGCATCGTTGCCGTCGACATCGAAGGCGCCGTACGGCTCACGGCCGAAGCGGCGTAGCGGCCCGATGACCGAACTGCACTGGGCGCTGCTCGCGATTGCCGCCGTCCTGCTGCTGGCGCTGTGGATCTATGGCAAGTGGCAGGAGCGGCGGGCGATGGCCCGGCTGGACGCCGTCATGCGCAGCGGCCTCGGCGATCCTCTCCTCGAGGGGCGTGCGGCGCAGCGGCCACCAGGTACTACCCAGCCCACCGGGACGACGCGGCCCCTGGCGGCGCAGCGGATCGAACCCCGTCTTGCACTCGAGCCGGACATTGCGGCGGCAGCCTCTGTGCCCACCCTGGAGAACGTGCCAGCGGCAGCGGCGGCGGAGCCGACCGCCGAACACGGGAACATGACGGCCGGCGAAGTGCAGGTCGCCGCCGAGACCGGTCCCGAGCCCGACTCTGCAGCCGGCAGCGAACGCAGCGAGCCATCGGCCTACGCGCTGCCGGACGGCTGGATCGAGGATCCGTTGCTCGACTTCGTGCTGGAGCTGCGCTGTGCCCATGCCATCGACGGCGTTGCAGCGATCGAGGCGCGTGGGCAGCTGGAGCGGCTGCACCTGCCGTTGCCGACCCACCTGGCCGTGTGGGATGCCAGGACCCAGCAGTGGACGGCGCCCGACCGGTTCGGCTTCTACTCCGAGCTGCTGCTTGCGGTGCAGCTGGCCCACCGCAACGGCGCGCTGGGTGAGATCGACGCCGGGCGCTTCGTGGCGGCCGCGCAGCAGATCGCGCTGGCGGTTGATGCCGACTTCGACGCACCCGATGTGCCGCGGCTGGTCGCGCAGGCCGGCGAGCTCGACCAGCTGTGTGCCCGCTTCGACGTGCAGGTGACGCTCACCCTGGAAGGCAGCGCGGCGCCGTGGACGGCCGACGTGATCCAGGGTGCCGCCGGTCCGCTGGGCTTCGTGCCGATCGCGGCGGGTCGCTGGGAACTGCGGGAGCAGGACGTGCTGGTCCTGAACCTCACCGCCGCCGAGATCCCGGGCAATCGGCTGGCCGTGTCGATCGACGTACCGCTGGTGCCGCCCGAAACTTCGCCGCTCGCGCGCCAGTTCGCGGTCGCCGATGACCTCGCGGCGCGGTTGCAGGCGCGCGTCGTGGACGACAACGGCCGCCCGGTCCAGCGCGAGGCGCACTTCGCGATCGCTGCACAGCTCGCCGGCCTGTACGAGGAGATGCAGGCGGCGGGCGTGGTGGCCGGCTCGGAGCGCGCCCGGCGGCTGTACGCCGCCTGAGGCACGCGCCGACTGACATGGCCGCGTCGAGTCACGGCTCCACTGTCGAGCAGATCCGGCAGCTGCGCGCCCGCATTGCACGCGCGGACCACGACTACTACGTGCTGGATGCGCCCAGCATCCCCGATGCCGAGTACGACCGCCTGTACCGTGAGCTGCAGGCACTGGAAGCGGCCCATCCCGAACTCGTGACGCCCGACTCGCCGACGCAGCGCGTCGGCGGCGGCGTGCGCTCCGATCTGCCGAAGGTCCGGCACGCGGTGCCCATGCTGTCGATCCGCACCGAGACCGACTCGGGTCCGGAGGGGGCGCGCGCCTTCGATGCGCGCATCCGGCGGGAGCTCGGCCTGGGCGACACCGATCCGCCGATCGACTATTCCGCGGAGTTGAAGTTCGACGGCCTGGCGATCAGCCTGCGCTACGAACGCGGCGTGCTCAGCCGCGCCGCTACGCGTGGCGATGGCGAGGAAGGCGAGGACGTGACCCCCAATGCCCGCACGATCCGTTCGATCCCGCTGCGGCTGGATGGAGTCGACGCGCCGGTGCTGGAGATCCGCGGCGAAGTCTTCCTGCGCCGGCGCGACTTCGAGCAGCTGAACGAGCGGCAGCGCGAGTCCGGCGACAAGGTGTTCGTCAATCCGCGCAACGCTGCCGCAGGCTTCCTGCGCCAGCTCGATCCCGCTGTCACCGCCAGCCGGCCGTTGTCGTTCTACGCCTACGGTCTCGGCGAAACCGCCGGCTGGGAGCCGCCGGCCACGCATGGCGCAGTGCTCGACGCACTGGCGGCCATGGGAGTGCCCGTGGCGAGCGAACGCCGGGTCGTGTCCGGCGCGGAGGCGCTGGTCGCCTTCCATGCCGAAATCGCAGCGCGTCGCGACCGGCTGCCGTTCGACATCGACGGGGTCGTCTACAAGGTCGACCGGCTCGAACTGCAGCGGCAGCTTGGCTTCGTCTCGCGCGAGCCGCGCTGGGCGGTTGCCCACAAGTATCCGGCCCAGGAGGAGCTGACGCAGCTGGTCGAGATCGACGTGCAGGTCGGGCGCACCGGGAAGATCACGCCGGTGGCGCGGCTCGCTCCGGTGTTCGTCGGTGGCGCCACGATCAGCAATGCCACGCTCCACAACGAGGACTACATCCGCAGCCTCGGCCTGATGATCGGGGACACCGTGATCGTGCGGCGCGCCGGCGACGTGATCCCGCAAGTGGTGGCCGTGCTGCCCGAGCGGCGTCCGCGGGATGCGAGGGCGTTCTCGATGCCGATGCGCTGTCCCGTCTGCGGCTCCGGCGTGGCCCGCGACGAAGGGGAGAAGGACCTGCGCTGCACCGGGGGACTGTTCTGCCCCGCGCAGCGCAAGCAGGCGCTGCTGCACTTTGCAGGTCGGCGTGCGCTCGACATCGAAGGGCTCGGCGAGCGGCTGATCGAGCAACTGGTCGATGGCGGGCTGGTGCACACGCCGGCCGATCTCTTCAAACTTGGCATCGGCACGCTGGCCGGCCTCGAACGCATGGCGGACAAGTCGGCCGCGAACATCGTCGCCGCGCTCGAGCGTGCCCGTGCAACGACGCTGGAGCGATTCATCTACGCCCTCGGCATCCGCCACGTCGGCGAGGCCACCGCGCGCGATCTCGCGCGTCATTTCGGCAGCCTCGATCCGCTGATGTCGGCGCCCGCAGACGCGCTGCTCGAAGTGACCGACGTCGGTCCGGTGGTGGCCGCCTCGATCGCCGCCTTCTTTGCCGAACCGCACAATCGCGAGGTGATCGAGCAACTGCGCGCGGCCGGCGTGCGCTGGACCGAAGGCGCGCCGGCGGCGCGGGCGCCGGCAGGCGCCCTGGCCGGCCTGACCTTGGTGCTGACCGGATCGCTGCCGGCCTGGTCGCGTGACGAGGCGAAGGCGGCGATCGAGGCCGCCGGCGGCAAGGTGGCGGCTTCGGTTTCGAAGCGCACCGACTACGTGGTTGCCGGCGAGGCCGCCGGCAGCAAGCTCGACAAGGCGCGCGAACTCGGCATCGCGATCATCGACGAAGCGCAGCTGCGCTCACTTCTGGGGCTCTGATGTACGCAATCATCGGTGGCAGCGGGCTGGCACGACTGTCGGCACTGGAAAACACGCGGCGGCAGGTCATGCGCACGCCCTACGGCGAACCTTCGGGTGCGCTCACCTTCGGCAGACTCGCCGGCGCCGAGGTCGTGTTCCTGGCGCGCCACGGCTACGGGCACACGCTCGCGCCGCACGAGATCAACTACCGTGCCAACCTGTGGGCGCTGCGCGAACTGAAGGTCGAGGGCGTGCGACCAGATCATCGATTACTCGCACAGCCGCAAGAGCACCTTCTTCGAGGGCTCGGAGATGCCGGTGAAGCACGTCGACTTCACCGAACCGTACACGCCGGCACTGCGGCAGCGGCTGCTGGCCGCTGCCCATGCCGCCGGCGAACCGGTGTTCGATGGTGGTGTGTACGCCTGCACGCAGGGGCCGAGGCTCGAGACCGCCGCCGAGATCGAGCGCATCGCCCGCGATGGCGGCGATCTGGTCGGCATGACCGGCATGCCGGAAGCATCGCTGGCACGCGAGGCCGAACTTGCCTACGCCACGCTGGCGGTGGTCGTGAATCATGCCGCCGGCCGCGGCGACAGCCGTCATGCGATCCGGCTGGAGGAGCTCGATGCCGTCATGCAGGCGACCATGACCCGCGCGGTCCGCATCTTGATGGCCTTTTTCGGAGCGCCCGCATGATCCGCGAGATCCTGCGCATGGGCGATGCGCGACTGCTGCGCCGCTCCGAGCCGGTGCACGAGTTCGGCACGGCTGCGCTGCGCGCGCTGGTGGCCGACATGTTCGACACGATGCATGCCGCCAACGGCGCGGGCCTGGCGGCGCCACAGATCGGCGTGCCGTTGCGCGTCGTGATCTTCGGTTATGCGGACCCGACCATGCGCAACCCGCGCTATCCGGACGCCGATCCGGTGCCGCAGACGATCCTCGTCAATCCCGAGCTCGAGCCGCTTTCCGGGGAGACCGAGGAAGGCTGGGAGGGTTGCCTGTCGGTGCCGGGCCTGCGCGGGGT
>JALORV010000004.1 GCA_025458735.1 Burkholderiaceae bacterium
GTGCAGCTCGCAGCCAGGCTGCTTGTTCTGCGCACCTCTGGCGCGATGGCTGGCGACGACAGCGGCCGGCTGGCCGTGCTTGCCATGCCCTGGCCCTTTGGCGATGTCGTCTGCCCGGCAGGGATTGAACATCGGCCGATGGACCGCATGGATGCTTTCGAATCCCGGTGATAGGTTGTCGTTGTTCCCCCAATGGTTCCCTCGGTCGGCCTGCGCCGCCCCCGTCGCGGTCGCGCTCCGGACTGGCGACCCCGTTCACCGGGTAGTGATAGCGGCGCAGGCGCGTGATCGACAGCGCTGACCGCAGTTCGATGCGGCTGACCCAGGCCCCCTTGAACGCGACGGCGGCCGGTATGTTGCCGTGGCCGACCTCCGAAGGCTTGAGCGTGACGGGCTTGCCTTTGCCGTCCTTCTCGGCGGCGTCGGCATCGAGCGTCCAGACCTCGGCCGGGGCGGCCGCCTTGTAGGACTGGAAGTCGTCGATGGAGATTTCGAGCGGGTCCACGCGCACGCCTGTCTTGCGCGAGAGCTGGGCGTCGAAGCCGAGGATCTGCCCGCTCAATGCCGCCGGCCACTTGGCGGCGCCGACCTTCAGGCCCGCGAACGAATCCCAGCCCCCGAACAGCAGCACGGTGGGGGCGTGGCGCAGCAGTGCCGTGGCGTCGGAGGGCCGTGCCGACACGAGCGAGCGCCCGAGTTCGGTGTCCCTGAAGGTCGTCGTGCCGTCGGTGGAGTCGCGCAGGATGGCGTCGTACACGCGGTGGGGCAGCGTGCAGGCCGAAAGAGACTGGGCGCCAACCTGAACCTCGATGCGCGGCAAGCCCAGCGCCGGATCGTCCGCCACCTCTTCGAGACGATTCGCCCACGACTGCGTGGAGTCGATGAGCACGTACTCGTGGGTGCCGTCCTCGCGGACCGGCGAGGTCAGGTGGCCGACATCCACGAAGGTGGGTGGGAACACATGCTGTCTGGCGTCGCCCTCGACGGCGGAAGCGGCGATCAGGTCCGCGCGCAGCGTGACGGCAGACGAGTGGGCCGCAGCGCTCGTCAGCGCAGCCTACAGGTCGGGCATGGTTCTTCTCCTTGACGTTGCCCGCTGACGAGGCCTGGAAGCAGTGCTCGACCTCGGGGCCGATGACGCAGATGACCTTGCCCTCGACCACTCTCGGGCCAGAGATCGTCCCTGCTTCGCCTCACCGACGTGCCAGGTGCACGATCAGCGGCGCGGTGATGCAAAGGTCGCCCTGGGCATCCTGACTCCGAGCCTGTGGCCGGCGTTCACCCCTCGAAGTACGGCACGTATTCCAGCCCGGTGCCGGCCAGCCCCACCAGGTTGATGTTGTTCACATTGAGATCGATGTCCGCGGCCATCACGCCCAGGCCCGCTACCGTGTAGGCGCCGGTGTCCAGCAGGCCGACGAAGTACGCACGATCAGTCTCGCCGGGCGGGACACCGACCACGTTCGTGTACAGAAGATCCACGACTGCCGCGTGACCAGCGCCTGCACCCAGCCGCGCGTCGATGGCCAGTTGCATGAGGCTCTCGTAGGTCATCCCTCCGTCGATGTAGTACAGCCCGATCCCGGCATAGACCTCGTTGTAGACCTCCGCAGGGCCGAACACGGCGCCGAGAATCTTGGCCACGGTGCCTGCGTTGCCGGACAGGTCCAGGGCGATGCCCGTATCGGCGAACTTCAGGCGCTCCACGTTGCTGAGCTTGTCGTTGCCTTCCGTGCCAGTGGTGTCGTCCACGTCCCAGCCGTAGTCGGTGCGCGAGAGTCGGAACGCACCGCGCGCGCCCGAGTATTCGGCGATGTCTACGCCGGCGCCGCCGTCGAACGCATCGCTGCCCGCGCCGCCCGTGATGCGGTCGGACCCGCCCAGACCGCGGTAGCCGTCGCTGCCGGCGCGCCCGCCCAGGGTGTCGGCGCCTTCGGTGCCGTTGATCGTCTGTGACACGCTGGCCACTGCCATCCGCGCGCTGTAGGTATTGCTGCCACCCATGCCGTCGCTCACCGTGAAGCTGAACGGATCGTCGCCGCGGAAGCTGCCGCGCGCCGTGTAGACAAAACTGCCGTCAGTCGCCAGCGCCATGTCGCCATTGCGCGGCTCGGTGGCCAACGAATAGGTGATGGTGTCGCCATCGATGTCGCTGGCCGCTGGCAAACGCCCTTGCAGCACGTCGTTGCCCAACGCGAGAAAGCCGCCGGCGCCTGACACCGGGGCGGCGTCGTTGATGGGCAGCACCGTGATGAAGACCAGGTACCGGTTGCTGCCGCCGCTGCCGACGATGTCGTAGGCCACCGTGTCGAGCCCATGGTAGTTCGGGGCGGGGGCGTACTGCAATTGGCCCGCGCCGCTGAGGATGGCGTGGCCATGCGCCGACGTGCCGGCCAGCTGGTAGCTGACGGCCGAACGCGCCACGTCCACCGGGTCGGGCAGGGTGGCCGCGAGGCTGGCATCTTCATCCACGCCGAGCCGGCTGTCGTTTCCCAGCACCTTGGGCGAAAGGACGACCGTCTGGTCACTGAAGTGCAGATGTTCGATGTCGATCAGCGTGTCGAAACCCGAGACGCCATCGCGCGCCTTCACGAAGACCTTGCCGAACTGGTTGGACACCTCGTAGTCGGCGCGGCGCCCCTCGAACGCGGCGGTGTCGGTGCCGGCGCCGCCTTCGATCCAGTCATTGCCGAGGCCACCACTCAAGGTGTTGTCGATGTCATTGCCCAGCAGCACGTCGTCGAAGGGTGAGCCCACGGCATGCTCGATCACGGTGCTGGCCGAGACACCGAGGTTGTCGACGCCGCTGAAGCCCGCCGGCGTGATGCCGGCGCTGCCCAGGTGGCCCGGCGTCAGGTCGAGGCTGACGCCGGTGTTCAGCGCCGAGGCGTCGAGTGTGTCGACGCCACCGTCGTCGACGATGGTCGTCTGCGAGCCACCCTGCAGCGCACCCAGCGCGTAGTGCGTGTTGCCCGTGTCGGCGGGTTTCGTGCCGTAGAGGTAACGCAGCGCCAGCACGTCGAGCGGCCCCCAATCCGACCGGAACAAACCGTCGCCCGACGGGCTCTGCGACATCACGCTCAGCGCCGTGCGGTCGTCCTGCGCACGCAACTGCATCGCCCAGGCGTCGCCCGCATCGACATTGCGCGGGTGGCGCAGCCCCAGCGCGTGGCCGATCTCGTGCAGCAGCGCGGCGTAGCCCTCGGTGCCGGGGGCCATGTCGAGCATCGATTCGACGTCCATCCAGACGTCGCCAGCGGCCTCGCCGCCCTGCCCCGGCAGCCAGGTCACGCCCTTGGTGGCGGCCTGCTGGCTGACTCCGAATCGCATCTGCCCGACCGAGCCCCCGCTTTCGGCCACTTCGCTGAAGCCGATCTGCGTGATCTGCGCGGTCTTGGCCAGGATGTCGCGCACCAGTTGCTGCTCGGACGACGTGAAGGCGCGAAAGCCCGGCGCCCCGGGTCCGTTGGCCGGGGCCGAGGTGACGAAGCTGAAGGTGACGTCGACGGCCGTGCCCAGGGGCTGTGATGCGTTCCAGCGCATGTTGCCGCCGGCCGCGATGGCCTGCTCGGCCATCGTCTGCGGCTGGATGAAATCGGCGAAGCTGAACCTCGTCCAGTCGTTGTTGCCAACGATCAGCGCATCGAAATACTCGACGTCGGTGACGTTGATCGTGAAGCCTGTTCCGAACTTGGGCTTGACGGTGGCGGTGCGGCCGTCGGTCGAGACCTGGATGTCGAGCTCCGACAGCAAGGCATTGCGCCAGGCAAGGCCCGGTGCGGGCTCGAACCAGCTGTTGAGCGAGACCGTATCGTTGCCACCGCCGCCGATGAAAGTGTCGTCACCGCCGTTCGGCCAGTAGTAGTTGTCTTGCGAGTCGCCCAGGACCCAGGCATTCCTGCTGCCGCTGCCGTGGATGCCGCGCACGCCGATCAACGTGTCGCGCCCGCCCTCTCCGTCATCGGACCAGCCCTCGGCGAGGTTGACTCTCAGGTTGTCGCCGGCGTTCCAGTAGGCGACGTGAAGTTCGCGGTAGGGGTTGTCGGGGTCGACGATCTTCTCGAAGCGGTCGTTGCCGGGACCGCCGATGGCCGCGCCCTGGTACATGCGGATGAGGTCGTCTCCGCTTTCGCCGAACACGTTGTCCCAGTTGTTCTTGTTCGCTTCGGGCTGGGTATAGATGTCGTTGCCGGCAGTGAGTCTGATATCGGCCATGAAGGTCTCGCGGTCAGGTCCGCAGCAGCGGAATCGTCTTCTGCTCGAAGTTCACGAGGTTCGGGAACACGTCGTGGAACTGCGAGCCCTGAAGGCCCATCCACTGCATCAGTGTGGCGCCGACCTGGTCGCTGCTGGTGGTAGGCACCATACGGCCGTTCTTGCCCGGATCGCCGTCGTCCGCACTGCCCAGCACCAGGCTCGGGAAGCGGCCGACCACGGACCTGCCGGCCACCGGCCCGCCGACCGCGAACCAGTGGTTGCCCCACGCGTGCTCGCTGCCGCCACCGGACCCCGGTCGGATGGTGCGGCCGAACTCGGTCATCACGAGGGTGACCACGTTCATGTCCAGGCCGTTGGCGCGGTTGGTCTCGTCGAACGCCGCCAGTGCCTTGCCCAGCACCGCGAGCTGCGCGTCCTGCGTGTTGCGGTCGCTGCCACGCTGGTTGGTGTGGGTGTCGAATCTGCCCCAGCTCTGCAGGAACACCTGGCGCTTCAGTCCCTGCGACCTGAAATACGGCAGCAGAGAGGCCAGGTTGCGCAGGCTCGTGACCACTCCTTCATCGGAGTTGCCGAAGTCGGCGCTCGGCTCCACGACGGCGGCGCGTGCCTGCGCGATGAACGTGCCGTCGTCGAAGGCCAAGCCGTAGGTGCGGGCGTACTCGGCCTCGTAGGCGTTGGCGAACTGCCACTGCGCCATGCGTCCGAGCGATTGCGCGCCGATCTCCTGCGGTCTGGCGAGGTCGCCGATGCCCCACCAATTGTTGTTACCGTTGCCGTCCATGAAGGACACCGGCGAACGCCGGCCGAGCACGAGCGTGCGATTGGTGTCCGAGGTCACGGCGGCCAGTCGGTTCTGCAGCCGTGATGGCAGCAGCTCCAGCGCGCGGCCGGCCCAGCCGCTGGTGTCGTCCTGCACCGTCCAGCCTTGCACGATGGCGGTCTGGTCGTTGTGGGACATCAGGAACGGCGGTACGTCCACCGTGCCGGCCAGCACCTGTGCGGCCGTCGACGGTTCGACCAGCGGTCCGACGTTGGCGATGAAGGCCAGGCGTTCCTGGGTGTAGAGGTTTACCAGCGGAGCCAGCGCAGGATGCAGCCCGAAGCTGTGGCCCGCCGCGGTGCCGGGCAAAGCCAGCAGGCTCGACTTCGGCAGCGCCAGATTCTGGCGTGCGCTCTGGTAGTCGCCATAGGCCCCGTCCGTCGGCACCAGCGTGTTGTTGCCGTCGTTTCCGCCATTGAGGTAGACGACGACGAGGGCGCGAAAGTCGTCGGCGGCGGCCCGGCCCTTGCCGCTCAGCGTGCCCAAGGCGGCGGCCAGCGAGGCGGCGCCGGTGGCGCCGAGCAGATGCCTGCGTGTAATCATCATTTGCTGACCCCGAAGTAGGGAGTGGCCAGGGCAAAGCCGATCATGCGCATGGCGCCTTCTAAAGGGTCTTCCTTGTTCCAGGGCGGCCAGGGTTCGCGCATGATCTGCTCGATGTTGCTGCGCAGGGTGGGCGGCATCACACCACGGAAGTAGCGCACCGACAGCAGATCGTTGAAGGCCCGTGGGGAGGTCGCGAAGGCGGCCCGCCACTGCTCCACGTCGCAGCCCGCCGCCTCGAGATTGGGGTAGCTGCGGGTATGGGTCTGCTGACTCCAGGTGCTGCTCGACTCCATCAGACTCAGTCGATTGCGGAGGTCCTCGGCCGTCAGCAGGCGCTGCTCGGGTGCGAGCAGGTTGCTGCCGGGCGCCCGGTCGGTGGGCGCGTAAAAGCTGAACACGCTGGATTGCCGGAAAGGCTGTTGCGTGCCCGAGAAGCCAAGACCGCCCCAGTTGGTACGCGGCAGATTGGTGCAGTTCAGTCCTCGCCACAGGGCCATGTTGTGCAGGAAGGGTTCGCGGAATTTGCCGTCGGCGGGTGCGGCGCCGTTCGGGTTGTCCCCGCGTCGCGCTTCGGGGTCGAGCAGGACCGCCTTGACCACGGCCTTGAGATCGCCGGCCACGCCCTGGCCGTTGTTGCGGAACTGGGCTCCCACGCGTGCGACGTAGGCCGGCGAGGGGTCGCTCTTCACCAGGTGCTGGATCAGCCGCAGGCTGACGAAGGGCGCGATGTTCGGATGTGCCATCAGCATCGCGATCGCGTCGTCCAGATCCTTGGTGGTCGACTGGCCCGCCGGGAACACCTTTCCCATCACCACCTTGCGGCCCGCGTCGCGCTCCGGCGGCCAGGTACTCGGGATCATCGGCTTGCCCCAGTTGCCCCAGTTGCGCGGCGGCCGCGGGCTGGTGTACTCGCGCGTCCAGCCGGTGAGGACGCGCGCAAGCTCCTCCACATCACCTTGCGTGTAGGTCTCGATGTAGCGGCCCCGGCTGTCGCGCTGCGGCGTCCCGTCCGCGTTGAGCTTGAGCACGCCGACGGTGAACAGCTGCATCAGCTCGCGTGCGTAGTTCTCGTTGGGGGCGCAGTGCTGACACTCGGCGCTCTTCGGCCGGTTCTGGTCGTTGTCGAGGTAAGTTCCCATGTGGCTGTCGACCGAGGCCTCGCGCAGCAGCTCGCCATAACGTCCGAACGCGTGCCGATGGAGCAGGTTGACCCAGTTCACCCAGCCCGGCAGTTCGCCCTTGGTGGCGGCGGCGACGATGAACTGCGACAAGGACCACGTCACGCGCATTCGCAGCTGGTCGTTGCCGCCGACCGCCCGGCGCCCGAACTCACGCTCCAGGTAGTTCATCAGCTCCTGGGGCACCTGGTCGTTCGGGCCATACGCGTAGATGGCCTCGGCAGGCTTGATGTCGATCGGCACGATGGGCAGGGCGAACTGGTCGTCGATCCACTTCTCGTAGCCCTTGGCCTGGACCTCGGCCACCAGGGCCGGCGTTGCACCGAAGCTGACCTGCTCGGCAAAGCGGCTGGCGGCGTAGAAGCTGACCCTGGATGCCGCAGCGGGCCCGGCTACCTGCCCGGCAGACGGGGAAGGTGGCGACGGCGATTCCGACGCCGTTGGTTTGCCGCCGCCGCAGGCGACCAGTAGGCACGAGAGAACCACTGCGGCAGCGGTCGCAACACGATGGTTAGTCATTTGACGGAGTCCCCTCCCCGAAAGCCCGGGCGACTGGTCCGATGGGCGCAAATGTATCTTTGCTCGACCTGCACCGTCTACACACAAAGGGCTTTCGCCCCGAACCCAGGTGTCCGGACAAACCCGCGCGTTCCCTTCAGACGCGGATCACGACACCCCGGACATCGACCGCCAGGAACGGCAAGGACTGCTCGCGGATGAATGTCAAGCCACGCGCGCCTAGCAGCATGGTGATGGTGCAGGCCGCCCCGGCGGCGGCGCAGGTGGGAGCCACCACGCTCACCGATTGCCAGTCACGCACGGGCCAGCCGCTGCTCGGGTCGAGCACATGGCAGTAGCGCACGCCGTCGGCCTCGAAGTAGCGTTCATAGTCGCCACTCGTGGCGAGTGCCCCCGCGCCGAGCTCCAGGGTGTCGATCATGGCATCGTCCCGGCGCGGGTGACGGATGCCCAGACGCCAGCCACGGCCGTCACTCCGCGGGCCGAGCACGGCGATGTCCCCTCCCAGGTTGACATAGCCGCCGGCCACGCCGGCCTGGCGCAGCAGCGCCGCGGCGCGGTCGGCGGCGTACTCCTTGCCGAAGCCGCCGAAGTCGATCTCCATGCCGGCCTGCGGCAGCGCCACGCGATGACCGTCGAACACCACCCGTGGCCAGCCGATGAGCGGCAACAGGGCCTTGACTTCGGCGCCGCCCGGCACCCGTCCGGCGCGAAAGTCCCAGGCGCGGCGCAGCACCCCCGAAGTGATGTCGAAACGGCCGCCGCTGAGCGCATGCAGCCGGCCGGCAAACGCCAGCAGGCCGGCGGTTTCGTCGTCGACGGGCACGGCCTGGCCGCGACCCGCTGAGGCGTTGATGCGCGACACCAGGCTGCCCGCGTCGTAGCGTGAGTATTTGCGCTCGATGCGGTGCACCTCTGCGATGGCCGCCTGCGCGGCGCGTCGCAGCGCACTCTCGTCGTCGCCGACCAGGCGCAGCTCGCAGGCACTGGCCATGGCCTGGAATTCGAAGCCGAGCTCGATCATCGGTACCGCCGGCAAGACCTGCGCCCCGTGAGGTAAATATGGGTTTTGCCATTGTGCGCAAAACCCCACGTGGGGGGCTGGGCGCAGCCCGGCCCTGGGTTGCTCAGAAGCGGCGCGACAGGCCCCATTGCAGAAAGCGCGCCGAGAAGGGTGCCAGCCCCGGCGAGCCGGGACCACCCAGATGCCAATCCCCGCGCTGCTCGTAGCGGTCGAAGCGGATGTCGGTGGCCCAGTCGTCGTCGAGCTGCCAGGCGAGCCTGATGCCCAGCGTCACCGCACCGAAGGCCGACAAGCGCTGGTCCGCCGAGAGATAGCGTGGCGGCGCCTCGACATACCCGGGTGGCAGCGGCGCACCGAGGAAGGAGTAGACGGGGTCGTAGTAGAAAGACGCCGCGGTCTGCGTGTAGAGCCGCAGGCTCGGCGTGATGGCCAGCCGCGTCGTGGCCTGCCAGATGGGGTCGAACTGCAGCGTGTGCGAGCGCACGCCGAAGCTGTCGCGGTAGTGGCGGTAGTGGCTGCGCAGCGTGATCTCGCTTGCTTCGAAGTGGTGGTTCCAGCGCACCGTAGCGATGGCCTGCCGCCGCGCGTCCGGCCGCGCGTCCAGGCTCTTGTACGGATCGGTGTAGTAGCCCCGGCCCTCGACCAGCGTCAGGCCCAGTTGCACCAGGTCCAGCCGCGACAGGGCCTGGGTCACGCCGCCGGCCAGTTCCAGCGTGCGACGTCGTTCGTCCAGGGCCGGGTCGTTGCTGGAGCCGATGCGGTCGCGTATGTAGCCGATGCCGGCGTTCCAGCTCCGGTTGTTGTCGTCGCTGGCCCAGCTGGCCTGCGCGGAAACGGCGCGCGAGGTGAAGTCGTTCTCGTCGGAGGCCGCCGCTCCGAGCGACCAGCTGCTGCGTTCGTCGAAGCGCGTGACCTTCACGTCGCCGGCACGCCGCTCGTCGCTCATGCGGCTGGCGCCCGAGATGGCCGTGTGGTAACGCGGCGAGGCACCCGAGACGCTGTCGGCGGTCACGCCGACCTCGGCCGCCCAGCGCTCACCCAGCGGCGCGCGCAACAGCAGGGAGGGCGATGTCACGCCGACACGCTGCAACCCTGGCTGCGAGTCCTGGTACGACAGCCACTTGAAGGACAGCAGCCCGGGCCCCGGGCCGGGCCCGCCCTGTGCTGCCGCAGAGCCTGGCAGCGCCAGCGCGGCCGCGACCAACGGGCCCCAGCCTGCCGCGGCGTTGCCGGCGGGCCAGGTTGCAGGGCGCCTCACCGGCGTGGCGACTGCGGAGTGCTCGGCTGCAGCCTCAGTTGCAGCCACAGCCACCACCGCCCACCCCGTCGCCACCGGACGAGTTCTCCTTGCTCGTGTAGATGTGCTGCAGGACGCGCTGGCCGAGCACGTCGCCGTCCATCGCCATGGCCGGCCGCGCCAGGACGTCCTTATCCCACGGCTTGGGCGGCGCGACGCTGCATCCCTCGATCAGGGCGAGCAGGGCACCGAGCACGCACCCTGAAGCGACGCGAAGGAGCTGCTGCATGGCACCGCCTTCAGTACAGCGCGCCGCGCAGGCGCCGCTCGAGATCGGCCCGGTCGTCGAGCCGAAAGCCGCGGTGCGTGAAGAGCACGCGGCGGTCGGGCGCGACGAGCATCGAGGTCGGCATGGTCGGGATGTCCAGCAGCCTGGCCGTGTCGGCCGCCGGATCCATCGCCACCGCGAATCGCGCCGGGATCTGCTGCAGGAAGCGCTGCGCGTCGGCCTCGCGGCGGTCGAGGTTGACGGCGACGATGCGCAGCCCCGCGCCCGACAGGCGCTCGTGCATCTCGTTCATCCACGGGAACGACAGCTTGCAGGGCGCGCACCACGAGGCCCAGAAGTCGACGTAGGTTGCACGCGCGGGGCCGGCCTCGGCCAGCACGGGCTGGCCGTCGCTGGCGCGCAGCCTGATCTCCGGCATGCGTTCATCAGCCGCTGCGGGGTGCAGCGGCCACAGGCCTGTGGCGGCGAGCGCCGCGGTGATCGCCAGGCTGCCGCAGGCCTGGCGGCGGGCAGGCGTGGTCGGGGCGCTGGCCCGGCCGGGCGGCTCGCGTCGTGCATCAGACATGGCGCGATTCTGTCTTGCGCCGGGTACTCGCTTCGCATCTGAGCGCGAGCGCTGCCGCAGCCAGCGCCAGCAGCCACTTTGCCGACCCGACGGCACCGCCTCCAGCGCCGACGTTGGTAAGAGATGAGGGGCTTTCACTCACGGTGACCGGTACGGACAATCCGCCCCACGCGTCGTTGCCGGTGGCCACCAGAAGGGCACCGCTGGCGCCGGCCGCACTGCCCGTCCAGCCCACCTCGACCTGGCAGCTCTGCCCCGGCAACAGGTCGAAGGCCTCGTCGGGGCAGGCGCCGGGGCCCGGCGCGCTCAGCGTGAAGGCCGCGCGCTGCAACGAGATCGACTGCACGTGCAATGCCGCTGCACCGTCGTTGCGCCACGTCACGCTCTGCGCCGTGGGCATCTGGCCAGGCAGCGCCTGGAAGACCGCGGCCATCGGCGCAACGGCCAGCATGCCGGCCGCCGGCGCCAGGCACCGGCCTTCGAGGCCCTGGGTCAGCGTCGCGTCGCCGGTGGTCAGTTGCAGCTCCGCCGCCCGCACGCCTCCGGCCCCGGGGTGGAACCTCACGCGCACGAAGCATGCGCCTCCGGCGGGCAGCACCGCGCCCGAGACGCAGCTGCTGGCCGGGTCGATGCTGTAATCGGCTGCGGCATCGCCGGCGATGCGCCAGCGCAGTGGTTCCGAGGTGGCGTTGCCGCGGTTGACGACGGTCCACGCCGGGCCCAACGTCACTTGACCCAGCCCTGTGCCGGTGTGCGTGGGTGTTGTTGCCGACGCCTGCCAATCCAGCCAGGGTCCTGAGTCCAACCGGTTGCCGCGTGGTGCGCTGCCGAGATCGAGCGCCGCCTTGCCGGGGCTGGGTTGTGCCGTGGCCACGGTCGCGGCGCGGCCGGCCAGTGACACGAGCGCCAGTGGGGTGCCGGTTGCGGGCGCCAGCCGCAGGCTCGCACTGCGCAGGCCCGCAGCTTGTGGCCTGAAGTGCAGTTGGAGGCGGCATGACGCGCCAGCCGCCAGGGTGGGGCTGGTCAGGCACTCGCCGTCGATCGCGAAGTCGGCCGCATGATCGCCCACCACCTGAATGGTGTCCCAGCGCAGGGTCCCGCGGCCGGCGTTGTGCGCCGTCACCTGCAACGGCACGCCGGCCGTGGCGCTGCCGACCACCTGCTCGGCGAAGGTCAGCGCGACGGCGTCGAGCAGCAGCCGGGGCGCGGCTTGTGCGTGTGCAGTCCCCGCCAGTTCAGCAACGGCCACAGGCGTGTCGCTGCCGTCAGTCAGCACTTGCACGCGCGCCGCGCGCAGGCCGGCGGTGGCAGGTGCGAAGCGCAGCGCGATGATGCAGCCGGCGCCCGGTGCGAGCAGGCTTCCCGGCTGGCAGGTGGTGCGTGGCTCGACGGCAAATTCGGTGGCCCCGGGTCCGTTCAGTGCCAGGCTCGACACGCGTGTGGCCACGGCGCCTCGGTTCACTATCACCAACTCCTGCACGCTGGCCTGGCCCACGGTTTCTTCGAAGGGCAGGCGCGATGGGCTGGCCTGCAGCAGCGCCTTGTCCAGAGTCGCCCCGCCGTACAGCGGCAGGCGCACGACTTCGGATAGGCCAGCGCCGGCGATCCTCAACCCGGCGCTGAAGTTGCCGGCCCGCGTGGGCCTGAAGGCCAGCTGCAACTGGCAAGTCTGCCCCATGGCCAGCGGCAGGGCGCCACCGCAGCCGTTGTGCTCGAGCGCGAAGTCGACCCCGGTCGTGCCGAGTTCGATGCTCGTCAACGGTGCGTTGCCTTCGTTGCGCAGTGTCACGGTCTGCAGGACGGGCGCGTCCCCGACCTGCGTAACACCGAACGACACCGCCCCCGGGCTGGCTCGCAGCAACGGCACGTTGCCCGGCAGGCCGCTGCCTGCCAGGACCACGGTGGAGCGGCCGCCGACGCCGTCGTGCACGATCGTCAGCGTGCCGTTCGATGCACCGGCCGTGGTGGGATCGAAACGCAGCGCTACCGTGCAGCGCTGTCCGCTGGCCAGCACCGTGCCTGGCGCGCACGAGCTGCCGGCGATGACGAACGGTGGCGCGCTGGCTTGGATGTCGGTGACGATCAACGGCTCGGCGCTGTGGTTGGCCAGCGTGAGGTTGCGCAGCGCCCCGGGCAAGCCGACCGGGCTGGTGCCGAAGTCCAGCAGCCGCGGCCGCACCGTGACGACGGCCGGGATCCGCTCGGGTGCCAGGCCCTCGAGTGCGATGCGTACGGGGGTCGGCGTGCCATCGTGGCCGATCAGCAGTGCGCCGCTGCGAGGGCCGCCGGCCGTCGGCGTGAAGGCGACATCGACCGTGCAGACGCTGAAGCGCGGCACCTCCGCGCCGCAGCTGCTGGCACGCACCGTGAAGTCCCCTTCGGTGCGCACCGCGAACGCCCCCACGCCCGTCTTGGTGCTGGTGCCCACGGTGACGGCCAGCACCGCGCTGCTGCTGCCCACCGCGGTCAGCGGGAAGCTCAACGCGTCGGGCGTATTGCCCAGGTAGGCGGCGATGTCGGCAAGGTCGGCCGGCGACCGGTAGCTGCGCAGGTAGCCCATGCCTCCCGTGTTGGTGCCCACCGCGCGCTCGATGAGCGCCACCGCGTTGCGGCCCACCCAGATGTTGCCGAAGTTGTTGAGGTGCGGGTTCTCGCTGTGGCAGTCGATGCAGCCAAGCAGGCCCGGCGCAGGGGCCTGCGCAAAGAGCGCGGCGCCGCGCACGGGGTCAGCCGCCTGGCTGGACAGGCACCCGGCCCAGCCCGCCGCCAGCAGCAGCACGCGCCACCGGCAGCGCAGACCGGTCGGTGACCTCATCGGGTGCACAGGCTCAGCCTCCGTCCGTCTAACGGGCTGATCTAGGCGGAGGCCGGCAGGCAGCCCAGCTGCACCGAGAAAAGCAGGATGAGCAGGATGCCGAGCCAGAAATTGGGCGTGGAGATGACCCACAGCGCGAACACTTTGGACTCCGTGCCCCACACCGTGCCGCGGCCCACCGCCGAGGCGATGCCGGCCGGGACGCCGATGACGAGCGCGATCGTCATCGCCATCGTGGCCAGTTGAACGGTCACCGGCAGCTTCTGCCGACCAGCTCGAAATGACCGCCGCCGAGCGCTGCACCAGCGCCTCACCCTTGGCCAGCGGCTCGGCCTTGCCGGTCTCGCCAAATTCGCTTGCACTTGGCGAAGCGGCGCGCCTCCTCGCGCGTCAACTCCACGCGCAAGGCCTGGTCCTCGCCCAAGTGCACGAAAGCGGCCTTGTAGATCAGGATGTCGGCCGCCTGCAGCAACGGGTCGCCGAGGAAGCTGCAGTTGGCTAGATCGCGGTCTCTGAGCCTTTCGATCTGGTCTTTGTAGATTGGCATCCGTTACGAGCATAGGAGTTTTGACCGCCCTCATCAACGTCCAAGTGAAGCCTGAGGACCGCGCTTCGTCGACATGCACTACATGGGTTTGGCGCTGGCGCTCTCCCGCGGGCCAGGGTCAGCGGGGCCGTGACAGTTGGCGTGGCGTAACGAACCGATCCATCCTATGCCGGACGGAGACTCGCCCACGCTCTGCGGTGCGGACTTCAGCTCGCTGACCAGCAGCACAGGTACTTATCGAGCGGGCGTGGCAGGACGGGCTGCGACCTTTTGCGCAGGTCGAGCGCGTTTGGCGCCTGGCACAGGGCCTCGGTCAAGGCGGCCAGGGCAGCCGGGACTTCGTCGGCAGCGAGGGCGGCGGACTTGGCGGGTCTCGAGGGCTCCCGAGGGGTAGCGTGAAGGGGCGTGGGAGCTGGACTCCTCCGGCCACCAGAGGCAGCGCGGACGACCCCGTATGTCCTGCAAAGGCCTGCCGGGCGCGCAGGACTTTCTCTCTCCGTCGGACGCGCTGCTGATCCACTGGCACAGCGCATCAGTCCACCAGGCCAGGCGAAACGCTACACGATGACCTTGGCGCGCGTGAGAACTCCAGTTCGGTGGATCAGTCACCCAGCCGCCGGCAATCCAGCGAGGCCCATTTGAAGTGGCGGATCCTGCCCTCGGGGCACTTGGCGTGGCGGGAGGCGGTGTCGGCCACGATGGCGGGTCTGCGGCTTTGCGAGTCTTCCTGCGTGGCGCCCTTGGCCCCCCCGGCAGGAATCGAACCTGCATCTGGCGCTTAGGAGGCGCCCGTTCTATCCATTGAACTACGGCGGGACGACGGTGGATTTTCTCATGCCGGCGTCGGCCGGCGTTTCCTGCAGGCGCCAGACCCAGATCACGTCGAGCGAGTTGTCCTCGC
>JALORV010000124.1 GCA_025458735.1 Burkholderiaceae bacterium
CGCCTGCGGGGCGCCGGCCCGGCGCTATCGCAGGTGGGTCGGGTTGCTCGGCGGCCGCCACTGCAGGGGTGGCCGCTGTTGCATGATGCGCGTACTGGCCGGCCAGGCGGCTCATCCCGATGGCCCGCGTTTCGCAACCGGCACGGTCAACGCCGCCAGGTTGATGATCCCGACTTGCCGAGTTGCCACTGGCCGAGTGGCATCATCGGTCGAGTTGGCGCGGATTGCGCGGTGATGGCAGGCGGCTCGACATGCCAGCGCAGTCTTGCCACGAACACGGAATTCACGAACACTTCCACAAGCTGACTGGAGGAATCACCCGATGTGCCGCGTGTTCTCTGCCCGGGCGAGGTTTGCCTTGGCCGCCAAAGCAGGGCGGGCCCTTGGTGTTCTCCTTGTGGTGCTGGTCGCCGCTTGCGCGAAGCCCGATGTGGCGCCAACCGTGGCAGCGCCTCCCCCTGTCGTCGCCCAGGCGCCGGTCGAAATTCCCAAGGCCGAGCCGGCTGCGCCGAGGCCGGTCCTGCCGTTCGACGAGGCCGTGCTCGACGCCGCCAACCAATTGCTCGGCACTGCGAAGTTGCCGCCAGCGGCAGGTGGCGAGCGTTGGCCCTTGACCGTGGATCCGTTCGTCGATGGCCTCACCGGGGTGCAGTCGAATGCAACGCAGGCGCTGGCGGCGCGCACCATGCGCCTCATCCGCGAGGACCATGCGCAGTTCGAGGCCTTGCCCTTCAACGGCACCACTGTCGGCCGCTCGCCATGGGTCCTGATCGGCACGCTCACAGGCGTGAACGCCGAGCGCAAGGCCGAAGGCCGGCGTGAAACGTACCGGATCTGCCTCATGCCACTGCCCTTCTACCGCGACGCGCCCGTGCTGGCCGAAGATGCCGCGACGCAGGGATACGTCGAGAGCTGCCAGGGCATGAATCCGGGTGATCCCGTCCATCCCGCCTACATCGATCGGATCCTCGTGGCGGCGACGCTGGCCGAGGCCGCCGACGCGTACGGTGCAGGGCAGCATGCGGCGGCGTTGAAGCTTTTCGAAGCCGCCGAGCGCATGCCGGGCGGCGGGCAGTTGCGCACCTACACCGGGCTCTACCTGACCCAATGGCGGCTGGGCCGGCGTGACGCCGCGGGCCAGGCGTTTGCACGCATCGTGGACCAGGGCCTGGACGGCAAGCGGCTCGGCGTGAAGTTCCTGTTCCGCCCCGGGACCGCGACACTCTGGTCGGACCCCGGTGCCGGGCCGCCGTTGCCGTACTCGAACTGGATCGCGGCGATGGCGTCCAGCGCAGCCAAGCGCAACGGCTGCCTGCTCGTGGTCGGCCACGCCAGCCCGACCGGCAGCGAGGCGGTCAACAACCGCTTGTCGCTGATGCGCGCGAAGGCGATCGAAAGCCAACTCGTGCAGAAATCTCCCGCGCTGGCCAAGCGGATCACCGCCATCGGCGCCGGGTCGCGCGAGACGGTCGTCGGCAACGGCCGCGACGACGCTTCGGACGCACTCGACCGCCGCGTCGAGTTGAAGATCGTGGACTGCTGAACCCGACACGCGGGCCGCGGCTGCCAGCACGCCCGGCGGGCCGGCGCCGAGTGCCTTGAACACCTTGCCTCCCTTGCCATTCGACCGCATCGAACCCATGTCGACCGCCCCGCAGGTTCTGCTGGTCGACGATCACGAACTCGTCCGCGTCGGCGTGAAATCGGCCGTCACCGAGGTGCGCGGCGTCGCCGTGCGGTGGCTGGAGGCCGACACGCTCGAAGAGGCCATCCGCATCTTCGCCGCCGTGCCCGGCATCGACCTGGTGCTGCTGGACCTGAACCTGGCCGACAGCAAAGGGCTGCAGGGCCTGCGGCTGTTCCTGCAGAAGCACCCGCTGGCGCGCGTGGCCGTTTTCAGCGCGACCCAGGACGAGTTCGTCGTGCGCCAGGCGCGCGTGCTCGGTGCCGTCGGCTATGTCAGCAAGGGCTCCAACGTGCATCAGTTGCAGGAGGCGCTGATCTCGATCCTGCAGTCGCCGCACGGCATCGAAGGCAGACTGCCGCCGATCGGCACGGCATCGTTTCCGCGCCTGCCCGTCACCGCCGCCTACGACCGGGTCGCGGAGCTGGGGCCGCGCCATCTGGAAATCCTGGAGCTGGTGCTTTCCGGGTGCACGAACCAGGAAATCAGCACGGCCACGAAACTCTCGCTCGGCACCGTCAAGAACTACGTGTCGTCGTTGCTGTTGGCGCTGGACGTGCGCTCGCGCTCGCACCTGATCAGCCTCTTCCGGTGAGCGTGGGGGCCGCCAGCAGCGCATGCAGCCGGTTCCGCGGCCGATGATCGAGGCGCACGACCCGATTTCGGCTCCGGCGCGCCGTGCGAGCCTGGTCGCGGTCGAAGGCCGCTGCCAGGCCGTCGACGATGCGGCGCCGGACACGACGCACACCGAGCACCGGGCGTTGAACCGGCGGGCTCGCGACGCCGCCATGCACCAGGCGGCCCGACAGCTGCGGTTCGTTGCCGCGCTGTGCATCATCCAGGTGCCGCTCGTGGCCCTGGCCTTCGGCGCCTGGCCGACGGCCATTGGTTGGGTCTGGGGCTGCAGTGTCGCAGCCGTCGCGGCGGCCATGGCCTGGGTCGGGCACCAGACCCGGCGGGCGACTCCGCCCGGGCTGGCCGGGCTGGCGGCCGCAGCCACCGTCGTGGCGGCATTGCCGGCGTGGTGGGCCGCCGCCGAATTGAGACCCTTGCTGGCGATGCTGGCCAGTGTCGTGGGTGTCCTCGCCGCAGCGGCGCTGGCTTCGGGCCGCGCGGCGGCGCTCGTCTTCTCGCTCCTGCCGCTGGCCGCCAGCGCCGCCGTTGCCGGATGGGCGCCAGGCTGGTTGCTGGCCGGCGCTGCCGCGAGCCTGGCGTCGGCAGCTTTGGCATGGCAGGCCTTCGAGTCGCGCCACCAGGCGATCGTGGCGCTGCTGCAGCAGATCGAGCGCTCCGGCGAGCTGGAGCGCGAGCTCGCCGAAGCACGCCGCACCGACGAGGAGAAGAGCCGCTTCCTGGCCATCGCGAGCCATGATCTGCGCCAGCCCGTCCATGCCCTGGGGCTGTTCGCCGCCACGCTGCACAAGCGGCTGCAGCGCTCGCCCGAAGAGCCGCTGGCACGCAACTTGATGCTGGCGATCGACGGGCTCGACCGATCCTTCAACGCGATGCTGGACATCTCGCGCCTGGACGGTGGTGCGTTGATGCCGCGGCTGCAGACCTTTCCGCTGCGCGACATGTTCCGCCGGCTGCACATGCAGTACGCCGGCCAGGCGGAATTCGCCGGGCTGGGCCTGCGCTTCTCGCCGGGCGGCAAGTCGGTCACCAGCGACCCGCAGCTGCTCGAACGCATCGTCGGCAACCTGGTGCAGAACGCCATCAAGTACACCAGTCGCGGCGGCATCGTCGTCGTGGCGCGCAGCACGGCCCAGGCCGTGAACATCGAGATCTGGGATACGGGCTGCGGCATCGCCACGCGCGAGCTGCCGCGCATCTTCGACGAGTTCTACCAGGTGGGCCGGGCCGAACGCGAACGAAGTCGCGGCCTGGGCATGGGCCTGGCCATCGTGAAGCGGCTGGCCAGGTTGCTTGGCCATCGGCTGGAGGTGCATTCAGTGCCGGGCCGAGGCACGATGTTCCGGGTGGGCGTGGCCATCGGCGGGCTGCCCGGCATCCAGGATGACCTGGCGCCGGCCGACACCGTGCCGATGACCGTGCTGACGCCGCGCATGGTGCTGGTCGTCGACGACGAGGAGGCGATCCGGGAAGGCCTGAGGGCCCTGCTGCAGGAGTGGGGCTACCACGTGATGACGGCGGCCGACGGAGTGCAGGCCGAGAGTGCCGTCACCTCGCTCGAAGGGCACGTGGACCTCGTGCTGAGCGATCTGCACCTGGGTGACGGCCCGGACGGTGCCGAAGTCATCGAGAACATCCGCCGCCTGTGCGGGCGTGACGTGCCGGCGGTGCTGGTGACCGGCGAAACCGCGCGCGACGAAGTGAGCCGCGTCGCCGCCGGTGGCGACCCCGTGCTGTTCAAGCCGGTTCAGCCGCGCCGGTTGTTCGAGATCCTGAAGTCGGTGCTGGGCTGACCTCCGTGGTTGAGGCGCGGCGCCGTTCCGGGCCGAAGGGCGGAGATGACTTTCGACCACTGTCCGCCGCCCTGCGGGCTTCTAGAGTGAGAGGCATGTCGGATCCGGCGCCTCGTGGCCGGGTTTGCACCCTATGCCGGCTTTCCAGATCGATCTCGATTCCCTGCTGACCCCGCTGTCGGACACCCGGCCCGGCGGCGAGGATCTCGCCTACGACCCTCAGTTCATGGCGCTCGAACGCGCCGGCGCGGGCAAGCCCGAGGTTCAGTACGGTGACCGGACCTACCCTTCCGAGCCGCCCGATTGGCCCACCGTCGTCGACCTGGCGCTTGAACTCGCTCAACGCACGCGCGACCTGCGGCTCGCGGTCTGGCTCGTGCGCGGCGGCGCCCGGCTGCACGGCCTGGCGGGCGCGGCACAGGGGCTGGCACTGCTGCGTGGCCTGCTCGAACGGCATTGGGTTGCGGTGCACCCGCAGCTCGACACCGCCGACAACGACGATCCGACGATGCGGCTGAGTGCCATTGCACCCCTGCTGGCGACCGGTGCGGGGCTGGCCGACTTCAGATCGGCCACCATCGCCGCCGTGCGCGGCGGCCTGACGGTGCGCGATCTCGAGCTCGGTCTCGGTCGCGCCGGCGCCGAGCCGGGCGAGACCGTGCCGACAGAGTCCGGCGTCCTGCAGGCGCTCGACGGCTTGCTGAAGGCGAACCCCGAGGCCGCCGATGACGCGCGCACGGCGCACGACTGCGGACTGGCCATCGTTGCCGCGTTCGAGCAGCACCTGCCGTCTGACCGGGTGCCCGATGCATCGGCCTTGCTGGGCCTGCTGAAGGTGGTCACCGACGCCGTCGCGAAGTGCCGTGGCGGTGCGTCACCGGTCGTCGACGGCCCCGCTGCTGCGGCAGCGCCCGGCGCGGCGTCGTCGCCGGCCGCCGGTGCCATCGTCAATCGGGAGGACGCGGTGCGCGAACTCGAGCGCATCTGCGCCTGGATTGAGCACAATCAGCCCAGCAATCCGGCACCGCTGCTG
>JALORV010000125.1 GCA_025458735.1 Burkholderiaceae bacterium
GAGGCTCAGTTGCAGAGGGGAGCGCGGGACGGTCACGGCGGCGGCAGACGGCGTCGCGAGGGCGCAGCCGGCGCGGCTGCGGCGCGTTCGCGCACAGATGGGAATCTAGCAATCGATCGGCCGCCCGGCAGTGTCACGACTGCCGGCAGGTTGCCCCGCGTCAAGCCGGCGCGCTGCCGGCCGGGAGGCACGACGGCATCTCCCTGCAGCCGGCGCGGCAGGTCCGCAACGCATAATGCGCGGCGTGATCCTGCTGCTCCTTGCCCATCCGCATCCGCGCCAGTCGATCGCCGGTCGTGCGCTGCTCGAAGCGGTGCGGGATCTGCCGGGCGTCACCGTGCACGCGCTGTACGACGCCTATCCCGACTTCTGCATCGACGTCGCGGCCGAGCAGCGGCGGCTGCTGGATGCGCGCCTGGTGGTGTGGCAGCACCCGCTCTACTGGTACGGCGTGCCGGCGCTGCTGAAGCTCTGGCAGGAAGCCGTGCTGACGCGCGGCTGGGCCTACGGCGAGGGCGGCACCGCGTTGCACGGCAAGGACTGCCTGTGGGTGACGACGACGGGCGCGCTGCCCGCGGCTTATGCGGCAGACGGCGCGCATCGCCATCCGTTCGCGGCCTTCGTGCCGCCGGTGCGGCAGACCGCGGAATTCTGCGGCATGCGCTGGCTCGACCCGATCGTCCTGCACGGCGCGCACCGCCTCGATGCCGCGGACCTCGCAGCGCGGGCGCAGGACTACCGCCGCCGCCTGATGGAGTATCTGGAGCAGCATGGCTGAAGCCTCGATCCTGCGCGACGCGCTGGTCTATCTCGGCGCGGCCGTGGTTTGCGTGCCGCTTGCCAAGCGCGCCGGCCTCGGCTCGGTGCTCGGCTACCTGATCGCGGGCTGCCTGATCGGGCCGTGGGGGCTGGGCTTCGTCACCAACGTGCAGTCGATCCTGCACTTCGCGGAGTTCGGGGTCGTGCTGATGCTGTTCCTGATCGGCCTCGAACTCGACCTGAAGCGGCTGGTCGGGATGCGCGGCCCGGTGTTCGGTGGCGGCGCGCTGCAGATGGGCGCCTGTGGCGCCTTGCTCGGCATCGGCCTGTGGGCGGCGGGCCTGCCGTGGCAGGGAGCGATCGTCGCCGGCCTGGCGCTGGCGATGTCGTCGACTGCCATTGCGGTCCAGACCATGGCCGAACGCAACCTGCTCAACGCGCCGGTCGGGCGCAGCGCCTTTGCAGTGCTGCTGTTCCAGGACATCGCGGCGATTCCGCTGATCGCGCTGGTGCCGCTGCTCGGCAGCGCCGATGCCGGCGGCGAGCCGGGCTGGCAGCTGGCGGCCAAGGGACTGGCCGCGATCGTGGTCGTCATCGTGATCGGTCGCTTCCTGACACGCCCGCTGATGCGGCTGATCGCCGCCGCCGACGTGCGCGAGATCTTCACCGCGTTCGCGCTGCTGCTGGTGTTCGGCATTGCCGAGCTGATGACGATGGCGGGCCTGTCGATGGCGCTCGGCGCCTTCCTCGCCGGCGTGCTGCTCGCCAGCTCCGAGTACCGCCATGCGCTCGAGACCGACATCGCGCCGTTCAAGGGCCTGCTGCTGGGGCTGTTCTTCATCGCCGTCGGCATGTCGATCGACTTCGGCCTGGTCGGCGCCGAGCCGCTCAAGCTGGCGCTGCTGGTGGCCGGGCTGCTGCTGGCCAAGGCGGTGGCGCTGGCGGTCATTGCGCCGGCGCTGCAGGTGTCGTCATCGGAGCGGTGGCTGTTCGCCGCGCTGCTGGCGCAGGCCGGCGAGTTCGCCTTCGTGGTGTTCGGCGTGGCGCGCAGCGCGCGCGTGCTGCCGGGCGACTGGGATGCGCTGCTCACCGCGGCCGTGGCGCTGTCGATGGCCGCCACGCCGCTCATGCTGCTGGCGCACGATGCGCTGCTGGCGCGCCGTGCACGGGCGCAGCGCGCGGCCGACACCATCGACGACGATTCGGCGCCGGTGATCGTCGCCGGCGCCGGGCGCTACGGCCAGATCATCGCGCGCCTGCTGTACGCGCACGGTGTGCGCGTCACCGTCCTCGATCACGATCCGGACCAGATCGACCTGCTGCGCCGCTTCGGCTTCAAGGTGTTCTACGGTGACGCCACGCGGCTGGACCTGCTGCATGCGGCCGGCGCCGCGCGCGCGCGGCTGCTGGTGGTGGCGATCGACGATGTCGAGGCCAGCCTGCACCTGGTCGATGCCGTGCGCAGCGAGTTTCCGCAGCTCGAAATCGTCGCGCGGGCACGCAACGTGCGGCACTGGCTCGAGCTGGCCGAGCGCGGTGTCACGCTGGCCGAGCGCGAGACCTTCGAGTCGGCGCTGCGCTCCGGGCGGCAGGCGCTCGAGGTGCTCGGGCTGGCGCCCTATGAGGCGCGCGAGATTGCCGACCGCTTTCGCCGCGCCAACCTGGCGACGCTGGCGGCGATGCGGCCGGTGTTCCGCGACGAGGCCAAGACGGTCGCGATTGCCAAGAGCGGCCGCGAGGAACTCGAGGAGAACCTGCGGCGCGACCGCGAGGCGCAGCAGGCCAGGCCGGGCGAGGGCAGTTCCTGGCAGTGAGCGCTGCGGCCGCGCGCCGCTACGCGGTGAAGCCGATCTTCTTGTGCGTGCCGTCGCAGAACGGCTTGTTGGCCGACTGCCCGCAGCGGCACAGCCAGACTTTCTCGGCGACGAAACTGGTGCCGTCGGCGGCGCGGAACTCGACCTTGCCTTCGACCATCAGGGGGCCGTCGGGGATCGCGTTGACCTTGACCGGCCCGGCCGGCTCGGCATCGACCGACGCCGGCGCGTTGGCGCAGGCGCCGGCATCCGCGAAGCCCTGCCGCTCGTGGCTGCCGTCGCAGAACGGCTTGTTGGCCGATGCGCCGCAGCGGCACAGCGCCACGCGCGTGTACTCCACCAGCGTCGCGTGCCCGCCGCCGGGGATCGTCACGCGGCCGCGCAGGTAGATCGGCCCGCGCGGCTGCAGGCTCGCGACGTTGCGCTCGGGCTCGGCCTCGACCAGGGCGCCGTCCGGGGCGTGCAGCGTGAGGGCGCCGGTCGGACAGCGGGCGACCACCTGCGCCAGATGACCGGCGTCGGCCTGGTCCGGCTGGATCCAGGGCCGCGCCTGCGGGTCGAACACGGCCGGGGCGCCGCGCACGCATTCCGCAGCATGAATGCAGCGCTGCGCGTCGTAGCGGATCGTGACCTCTTTGCCGCGGTAGTCGCGTGTGCTCATTGCATGCCTCCGATGCAGACGTACTTGACGACCAGATACTCGTCGATGCCGTATTTCGAGCCCTCGCGCCCGAGGCCCGACTGCTTGACGCCGCCGAACGGCGCAACCTCGTTGGAGATCAACCCGGTATTGACGCCGACCATGCCGCTTTCGAGCTGCTCGGCGACGCGGAAGACGCGGGCGACATCGCGCGAGTAGAAGTACGCAGCGAGCCCGAACTCGGTCGAGTTGGCGGCGGCCACGGCTTCCGCCTCGTCGCTGAAGCGGAACACCGGCGCCACCGGGCCGAAGGTCTCCTCGCGCGCCACCAGCATGTCGCCGGTCACGTCGGCGATCACGGTCGGCTGGAAGAACGTGCCGCCGAGTTCGTGCGGCGCGCCCCCCGTGAGCACGCGCGCGCCGTGCGCGCGCGCATCGGCCACATGCGCTTCCACCTTCGCCAGCGCCTGGCGGTCGATCAGCGGGCCCTGCTGCACGCCGTCGGCAAAGCCCGAGCCCACCTTCAGGCCGCGTGCGCGCGCCGCCAGCTTCTCGACGAACGCCTCGTAGATCCCGGCCTGCACGTAGAAGCGGTTGGTGCACACGCAGGTCTGGCCGGCGTTGCGGTACTTCGAGGCCAGCGCGCCTTCGACGGCGGCCTCCAGATCGGCATCGTCGAACACGATGAACGGCGCATTGCCGCCAAGCTCGAGCGAGAGCTTCTTCAGCGTCGGCGCGCTCTGTGCCATCAGGATGCGTCCGACCGCCGTGGAACCGGTGAACGACAGTTTGCGCACGGTGTGCGAGGCGCACAGCGCCTGGCCGATCTCGATCGAGCGCTGCTCGTCGGCCGGCACCACGTTGAACACGCCCGCCGGCAGGCCGGCCCGCTGCGCCAGCTCGGCCAGCGCCAGCGCCGACAGCGGCGTCTGCTCGGCCGGCTTGACCACCACCGTGCAGCCGGCCGCCAGCGCCGGGGCCACCTTGCGAGTGATCATCGCGTTCGGAAAATTCCACGGCGTGATCGCCGCAGCAACTCCGATCGGCTCCTTGAACACCAGCAGTCGACGGTCGTTGGCGACCGTTGCCAGCGTGTCGCCACTGACGCGCTTGCCTTCTTCCGCAAACCACTCGATGAACGAGGCCCCGTAGGCGACTTCGCCGCGGCTTTCCGCCAGCGGCTTGCCCTGCTCGGCAGTCATCAGCCGCGCGAGGTCTTCCTGGTGCGTCATCACCAGGTCGAACCACGCGCGCAGGATCCACGCGCGGGCCGCCGCAGTCACGGCGCGCTCCGCGTCGGCGCCGTCGCAATTGGCGACTTCCGCCAGCCGGACGCCGTCGGCCGGATTGCTCACCGCAAAGCGGCCACCCGCGGCAGCGGGGCACCAGGCGCCGTCGATGTAGGCATCGGCTTTCAGCAACGCGCCGTCCGCCAGGGACGGCATTCCGACTTTCTGCAGCATGTCCTGCCTCCGCGCGGCCAGAGGCAGCAGGATACTGCGCGCCGGCTAAACTTTCGCTTCCACGCACTCGATGCCGCTCGATGAAGTTCCAGGCGCTCCGTCCCGATCTGCAGACCTGGTTCAGGGACATGGTCCGTCGCGCCAGCTCGCGCGATGCGATGGTGACGGCACTGGTGGCAGCCGGCTACCAGCCGGCCTTTGCGCGCGAAGCCACCGAGTGCGCGCTGCGGTCGCTGCCGGCACCGGCGGCGCAGCCGGTCCCGGCGCCAGTGCCGGTCACCGGCGCGCTGACGGCTGGAACGGCTGCGGCGACTCCCGCTGCCGCTGCCGCCGGCGCCGGGAACGAAGCGCTGTCCCTGAGCCAGCAGCTGGTGTCGATGCCGAACACGATCGCCACCAGCGACCGCGAGATCCACATGCTGCTGGCGCTCAACGCGCCGCGCATCGTGCTGTTCGGCAACCTGCTGTCGGCCGAGGAGTGCGACGAGATGGTGCGGCTGTCGCAGGGCAAACTGGAGCGCTCGAGCGTGGTCAACAACGAGACCGGCGCCTATGACATCCATCCGCACCGGACCAGCTTCGGCACCTACTTCAACCGCGGCGAGAATGAGCTGATCCGGCGCCTCGAGGCCCGTATCGCCGAACTGGTGCAGTACCCGGTCGAAAACGGCGAGCCGATCCAGATCCTGCACTACGAGCCTGGCGGCGAGTACAAGCCGCACTTCGACTACTTCGATCCGAAGCAGCCGGGCAACGAGCAGGTGCTGACGCAGGGCGGCCAGCGCATCGCCACGCTGATCATGTACCTGAACGACGTCGAGGCCGGTGGCTCGACCGTGTTTCCGGAGGTCGGCATCGACGTGATCCCCCGGCGCGGCAATGCCGTGTACTTCGCCTACTGCGCCGAGGGCGGCGCGCTGGATGCGCGTTCCCTGCACGGCGGCAGCCCCGTGGGTGCGGGCGAGAAGTGGATCGCCACCAAGTGGTTCCGCGAGCGGCGCTATGTCGGCAGCGGAGCCTAGGCCGAAGGGCCGGAAGCCGCGCAGGCGGAAGTGATAGCCTTGCCCGCACGAGATCACAGCGTGCAGCGCGCCGGGGCGCCTCGGCTAGGCCACGCCACACTACCTCAGCGGGGATGAAGATGTCTGGATTGGGTGGCGCGGTGGCGACCGCGACGGCGCAACGTGCCGCAAACCTGGCGGCGGCCCTGCTGCTGGCTGCCGCGCTGGTGGCCTGCGGCGAGCAGAAGGTTGCCACCAAGGCGGCGCCGCCACCGCCGAAGGTGGAAGTCATCACGCTGGCGGCGAAGACGGTGCCGGTGATGCGCGA
>JALORV010000126.1 GCA_025458735.1 Burkholderiaceae bacterium
CGACGCCGGCCGGCACGCGCGGTGCCGGTCCCTGCGCGGGGTCAGGCCGCCAGCGGCTCCATCGCGACGGCTGCGTCGTCCGGCACCCGGGCACCGATGTCGTGCACGCGGCCGGCGAGCTGCCGCAGCGTCTGCAGGCGCGCCTGGGTCTGCTCGAGGGCCTGCTCCAGCTCGCCGATACGCTCGTCGAGCGAGCCCTGGGCATCGCGGATCTTGGAGATGGACTCGGCGCGCTTGCGCAGCTGGGCACGCTGCTCGCGCACCTGCAGCTCGATCGGCGGCAGCAGCGACTTGACCCAGGCTTCGGTGTCGCGCTCGGCCGCCGCGAAGATCTCGCGCGACTTCGCCACCACCGTCTCGAAGAAGCGCTCCATCAGCGTCCAGCGATCGCGCGTCAGCACGGCCACCGCGCCGAACTGCGAGCGATAGGCATGCTCGGCACGCTCCAGTTCCGCCAGATAGGTGTCGAGCGAGAAGGTCATCGGCGGGCTCAGGCTCCAGCCCAGTTCCTCGCCGAAGCGCCGCTGCACGCCAAGCACCATCTGCTCGACCTCCAGCGCCCGCGCATTGGCCTCGCGCAGCAGTTCACGCAGGTTGGCAAAGTACTCGCGCACCGCGGCCGTGATCGAGGTCGACAGCTGCGTCTTCTTCATGGTGTTGCGCGTCGCCAGCACCTGCGCACGCAGGGCGCTGACGCGCAGCGGTGCGAACAGCTTGTCCGACAGCTTCTGCAGCACCACGCGCGCCGCCACGATCTTGCGCACGACTTCCTCGAACTCGCGCTGCTCAGCCAGTGCACGGCGCGTCATGCGCTCGATCGAGCTCTGGTTCTTGCCCTGCAGGCCGCGCAGCTCGTACAGCTGCTCGATGACGCCGCGCTCGCGTGCCGACAGCGTCAGCCGCGCCTCGGAGGCCACGCGCTCGACCTGCGACACCGTCTGGTCGCGCACGATCTGCTGCTTGGTCGGCACCAGCAGGTCGATCAGCGCCTCCTCCAGCAGCGGCAGGCGGCTTGCCTCGAGCAGCGCCGGGTCGTTCTGCACCTTCGCCACCAGGCCCTTCTGGGCGCTGACGGGAAACACGCGGATCGGCTCCAGATCGAGCGTTGCCGCCACGGCCGCGCACTGGTGGCGCACCTCGAGCTCGATCTCGCCGGGCGTCTTCAGCACGTCCCACAGGCCGTCGATCTTGTTCAGCACCGCGATGTGGTTGCGGTGGCCGGCGTCGCCGACCACGTGCTGCCAGACGTCGAGGTCGCTCTTGGTGACGCCGGTGTCGGCCGCCAGCACGAACAGCACCGCGTGCGCGTTGGGCACCAGCGACAGCGTCAGCTCGGGCTCGGTGCCGATCGCGTTCAGGCCCGGGGTGTCGAGGATCACCAGGCCGTGCTTGAGCAGCGGATGGGGAAAATTGATGACCGCATGCCGCCACTTGGAGATTTCGACCATGCCGTGCTTGTCGAGCGCGATCGCCTGGCCCGGATCATCGGCGTCGTACAGGCCGTAGCTGCGCGCCACGTCGACCGGCACACGCATGGTCTCGGCGACGATCCTGAACGCGCCCAGCATGCCGTCGGCCGAACTGGTGTCGAGAGGAAATACCTGCCACTCCTCGCTCAGGCGCTTGAACTCGGAGGTCGAGCCATGCCGTCCGCGAGTCTCGATCGGCAGTGCCCGGATGCACGGCGGCAGCGATTCGTCGTAAAGCAGCTCGGTCGGGCACATCGTCGTGCGCCCGGCCGAAGACGGCAGGATGCGCTTGCCGTAGTCGGCAAAGAAAATGGCGTTGATCAGCTCGGACTTGCCGCGCGAGAACTCGGCGACAAAGGCAATGACGAGCTTGTCCTCGGCGAGGCGGTCGAGCGCGACCTCGACGCGACGCTCGGCATCCGCATCGAGCATCTGCTCTTCGGCGAGCCACTTGCGCAGCTGCACGATGGCCGCCGCCAGCGTGTCACGCCACTGGCCGTACTCCTGGAAACTGGACGCAAGTTGGGCCATGGGCCACACGCTGGGACAGGGTCGATTCAATCTATCACAGCGTTCCCCGCGCCGGCCCGCGAGCCAAGGCCCGATATCGACCGGACATACAGGTCAAATCGACCCGAGGCAGCGGCCGAAGCGAGGCGACGAGCGGGACAGTGCGCCCGCCGGCAGGCACGGCGGCAGCAGCGGCTTCAGCACCGCTGGCAGCGCGGGCAGTAGTAGGTCGATCGCTGCCCCTGCACCAGGCGACGCACGATCGTGCCGCACACGCGGCACGGCAGGCCCGCCCGTTCGTACACGGCCGCCTCGCGCATGAAGTAGCCCTCGTCGCCCGCTGCCGAGACGAAATCACGCAGCGTGCTGCCGCCGACGCTTATCGCCTCGGCCAGCACTTCGCGCACGGCCACGGCCAGTTGCCCGCAGCGCTGCGCTCCGAGCCGGCGTGCCGGCAGCTTCGGGTTGATGCGCGCGCGGAAAAGGGCCTCGGAAGCGTAGATGTTGCCGACACCGACCACGATGTCGCCTGCCAGCAGCACCTGCTTGATGGCGGCCGAGCGGCCGCGCGTTCCGGCATGCAGCGCGGCGCCGTCGAAGCGCGGATCGAAGGGCTCCAGTCCCAGATGGGCGAGCAGCGGGTGGTCGGCCAGCGGCCCGCTGCTGCTCGCATGCCACAGCAGCGCGCCGAAGCGGCGCGGATCGGTCAGTCGCACGACGACCCGCGGCAGCACCATGTCGACATGATCGTGCCGGCGCGGCAGCGGCACCGAGCCGCGCGGCCAGATCCGCCATGCGCCCGACATGCCGAGATGCGAGATCAGCGTGCCCTGCTCGAAGCACCAGAGCAGGTACTTGCCGCGCCGCTGCAGTCGCTCGACCCGCCGGCCGGCGAGCTGCGTTGCCAGCGTCGCCGGGACCGGCCAGCGCAGGCGCGGCTCGCGCACGACGCAGCGCTCCACGACCGCTCCTTCGACATACGGCAGCAGCGCGCGACGCGTCACCTCGACTTCGGGCAGTTCCGGCATCTCGATTCCGGGGAACGACCCGTGGGTCGTTCTGATAATGTGGGGTTCACTTCGCCTGCCGCGTGCCGCCGCACGCGATGTCTCCATGCCGCTTCCCGCCCCTGGCTTCCACCGTGTCGCGCTGTTGCTGATGGCGCCGTTGCTGTCGGGCACGATACTCGGCTGCGCGGTGCGGCCGGAGGCACCGCCGGCGGCCGCGGCGGAGCCGTCCACGGCGCAGGCGACGCCGGCGCCCGCGGCCGCTCCCGTCAGCCCGACAGCCCCGGCCGCAGCGCCGGCTGGCAGCGCGTCGAACGCCACGGACAGGCCTGCCGACTCCATCCCCGAAGTGCCGATCACCGGCGCGTTGATGTACCAGCTGATGGCGGCGGAACTGGCCGCCCAGCAGGGCGAGCTCGGAGCCGCCTACGCGCTCTATCTGAAGCTGGCGCGCGAAACCAGCGACCCGCGCCTGGCGCGCCGCGCCGCGGAGCTCGCACTGCAGGGCCGCGCGCTGAACCAGAGCATCGAGGCAGCCGAACTGTGGCGCAAGCTGGCGCCGAAGTCGCCGGAGGCGAATCAGGCGCTGGCCCTGCTGTATGCCAGCGCTGGCCGTTTCGACGATTCCTACGCGATCCTTGTCGGCGATGTGCAGTCGGCGGCGTCGCCGGCAGCGGAGCTGTCCCGCATCCAGCGGCAGCTGGCGCGCGCGCCGGACCGCGTCGGTGCGCTCAACCTGGTTGACCGCCTGTCGCAGCCCTACCTCGGCAGTGCCGACGTGCGCCTGGTGCGCGCCGAGGCGGCGCAGGCCGCCGGGCAGGCGACGCGGGCCGCCGAAGAAGCCCGGGCCGCGGTGGCACTCGATCCGGATTCGGGCCGGGTGGCACTGGCCGCCGCACAGCTGATCCAGGCGACCGATCGACCAGGCGCGCTCGCCCTGCTGCAGCGGCAGGCCGACCGGCCCGAGGCCGACGCGGCGCTGAGGCTCGCCTATGCGCGACTGCTGGTGGCCGACCGCCAGTATCCGCAGGCGCGCGTCCAGTTCGAGCGGCTGCTGAAGGCGGATCCGGACAACGCCGAACTCGTGTACTCGCTCGCGCTGCTGTCGCTGCAGGGCAACCTGCGCAGCGATGCGCGCACGTATCTGCAGCGCTACCTGGCGCTGGTCGAGCAGCGCCCCGGCGACGACCGCGAGGTCGACCAGGCTTACCTGTACCTGGCCCAGATCGCCGAGGAAGACCGCCAGTACGCCGACGCGCTCAAGTGGCTGCGTCGCATCGAAGGCGGCGACGAGTACATCCCCGCGCGCGTGCGCGAGGCGTCGGTGCTGACCAAGATGAAGCGCGTCGAGGAGGCGCGCAAGGTGCTCCAGTCGACGCCGGCCAACTCGGCCGAAGAGCGCCTGCAGCTGCTGCTGGCCGAGGCCCAGCTGCTGCGCGAGACGCGCCGCGCCGAG
>JALORV010000127.1 GCA_025458735.1 Burkholderiaceae bacterium
CCTTCGTCGTCCGGCACGGAGTTCCCGATCGCGTGGGCGGCAATCCGCCTGGGCGAGCAGGGCCGGGTGCTTGCCGTCGGGCGGGATCTGCGCGCGATCGCCGCGATCCAGCAGCGCTTTGTCGAAGCGCAGCAGCGACTCGAACGCGACTACTGGAAAGGTCGCCAGGCCGAAGCCCGTTATCGCACGCTGTTCCATGTCGCCACCGACGCCGTCTTCGTGCTCGATGCCGCGACGCTGACCGTGGTCGAGGCCAACCGGGCCGCGGCGCACCTGCTGAATGTCCCGCTGGAGCATCTGGCCGGAGCACCCTTCACGACGCACATCGACCCGGGCTCGCGGCCGGCCATCGACGAGTTGCTGGCGCACGCGCGCAGCAGCGGTGCCCAGGCCGAGGTCCGGTCCCGCCTCGCCGGTCGCAGCCTGATGGTCAACGTTTCCGCCACGCCACTGCGCTCGCCCGAGACGATGCTGCTGATGGTGCGGGCGCATGCGGTCGATGCGCAGGAGGCTGCGCCCGATCATGTCCGCCTCGCCAATCTGGTGGAGCGGCTGCCGGATGCCGTGGTGATCGCCGATTCCAGCGGCCATGTCCGGATGGCCAATCCGGCATTCGTCAGCCTGGCCGGCGCGCACGACGAAGCGAGCTTGCTGGGACGATCGCTGGCGGACTGGATCGAGCCGGTCAAGGGCTTCGGGGACGTGCTGTCGGCAGCGCGGCACGGGGGCATCGTGTCGTCCTTCAGTGCCAGGACTGCCGCCGGAACTCCGGTGGAGGGCACCGCGGTGCTGCTGCCCGACGCCGACCAGGAGTGCATCGGCTTCACGCTCCGGCGCAGCGAAGTAGCCGCCACCGCCGGCAACGACCTCGCCGCCCTGGTCGAGGTGCTGAGCGTACAGATGGGCACGCTCGACCTGCCGAACCTGATGAGCGAAGTCGCGGAGCACGCCGAGCGGCACTTCATCCGCATGGCGCTCGAACGTTCGGGCGGCCGCAGCAGCGAAGCGGCGCGCCTGCTGGGCATCACCGAAAGCGCGTTGCAGGCCGGCGCGCGGCGCCTGAACATCGGCCCCGGCACCCCGTCGGAAGACGCGCCGCCGCGCGCCAGCTGACCGTGCTCGGCAGTCCGGCATTCGGGCAGGCGGATCTCACCAACTGCGAGCGTGAGCTCATCCACCTTGCGGGCTCGGTACAGCCGCACGGCGTCCTGCTGGTATTGCGCGAGCCGGAACTGGCGATCATTCAGGCCAGCGCCAACTGCGAGCAGTTGCTCGGCCGCGGCACGGCCCAGCTGTTGCTGCATCCGCTCGCCGATCTGGGCAGCGACCTGACGGCCGCGGTCCGGCGAGCGGCGGCAGAACCCCTGCTCGAGCCCGGACGTCTGCGCGCCAGCGTGCCGATGGGAGCGGGGGCGATCGAGTTCGAGGGCAGCGTTCATCGCGTCGCGGGCGCCGGCCTCGTGCTCGAACTGGAACCCCGGGCCGCGGTCGATCCGCATGACGCCGGCATCGAGACGGTCGACTGCGACACCGAGACGCTGCTGGAGCGCGTCAATGCCGCGGTCGAACGCTTCAGCGTTGCCTCCAATATCGGCGCGCTCAGCCACGCGGTGGTCGGCGCCATCCGCGACCTGACCGGCTACGACCGGGTCATGGTCTACCGCTTTGACCCGGATGGCCACGGCAAGATCATCGCCGAGGCGCGGCATGCGCGGCTCGAGTCGCTGCTGGGTCACCAGTATCCCGCCAGCGACATCCCGCAGCGCGCGCGCGAGCTCTACATCCGCAACCGCGTGCGCGTGCTGGTCGACGTCGGCTACCAGGCCGCCCGGCTCGAGCCGCCGCTGCTGCCCGACGGCCAGCCGCTCGACATGTCGCTCAGCTACCTGCGCAGCATGTCGCCGCTGCACATCCAGTACCTGAAGAACATGGGCGTCACCGCGACCCTGGTCGCCTCGCTGGTGCGCGAGGGCCGCCTGTGGGGACTGATCGCCTGCCATCACTACAGCCCGCGCAACCTCAGCTATGCAGTGCGCGCCGCCTGCGAGCTGCTGGCCGAAGTCGTGGCCACGCGCATCGCCGCCATCGAGAACTACGCGCACGCGCAGGTGGCCATCCTGGTGCGCCGGCTCGAGCAGCGCCTGATCGAGGCCACCTCCACCGACGGCGACTGGCGGCTGGCGCTGTTCCGCAATCCGCGGGTGCTGCTGCAGCCGCTCGACGCCACCGGCGCCGCACTCTTTCACGATGGCGAGATCACGACCGCCGGCGAAGTGCCATCGACGCCGGAGCTGCAGGCGGTGCTGCGGTGGGTCGACGCACAGGTCAGCGACACGCTGTACGCCACCAACGCGATCGGCCGCCTGGATCGTTCGCTCGAGTCACTGACACCGACTGCCAGCGGCGTGCTGGCGATGCGCCTGTCGGCCACGCGGCCGGACTTCCTGATGTGGTTCCGCAAGGAACAGCTGCAGTCCGTCACCTGGGCCGGCGACCCGTCCAAGCCGGTGATCGTCGACGATCCGCTGCATCTTTCGCCGCGGCGCTCGTTTGCCGCATGGTCGGAGATCGTGCGCGGCACGGCCCTGCCGTGGTCCGGTTCCGAGCTGGTACTGGCACGTGCCATCGGTACCGCGCTGATCGACATCATCGTCCAGGTACATGCCGTGCGCCTGCTGATCGCCGAGCATCAGGTCACGCAGCTGCGCAGCACGGTGCTGTCGTCCAACGAGCCGGTCGTCATCGCCAACCCCGGCGGGCGGCTGCTGTTTTCGAACGACGCGTTCTACCGGCTGGCCGGCCGCACCCACGTCGAGCTGCAGAGCCTGCAGGGGCTGGCCGGCGTTTTCGCGGACGCCGGCAGCGTGCGGGAGCTGCTGGCGCGACTGCTCGAGGAACGCACGTCCTGGCGTGGCGAGCTGAGGCTGCGCAACGCCGCCGCGGGAATCGTGCCGGTGCATCTGCGAGCGGAAGTCGTTCCGAGCCGCGATGGCTCGGTGCTCGGCTACATGCTGACGCTGATGGACCTGACCGACCGCAAGCGCACGGCGGCGGCCCGGCTGCAGCTCGAGCAATCGCTGTCGAACGCGCTCGATGCCGACGGGGAGCGGACGCCGGACAAGGTGATCGGCGCGATCATGGCCAACGCGAGCCTCGCGGCCATGGATATCGCCGACGCGGTGGTCGGCCCGGAAATGGCCCCGCTGCTCGAGGAAGTCGAGGCGTCGGCGCGGCGGGCTGCCGCTCTTTACACGAAGATCCGCACCAACGGCCGCTAGGCGGGCGGCGGCACCGCAGCCGAGTGCGCCGCATCGCCGGCAAGCTGCTCGAAGAGCGCGATGTGCAGGCCAAACGCGAGCCTCGCCTCGTCGACCAGTTGCGAAAGTTCATGCGGCACCAGCCCGATGGCGTCCAGCGCCGTGCGCAGCCGGGCCGCCAGTCGCTCGGGCGCCTCGGCAAAGCGATAGAACGCCTGTCCCCGGTCCTCGCCGAGGGCGAGCGATGCGGCGATCACGCGACGGACGATCTGGCCGCCGCTCAGGTCGCCGAGGTAGCGCACATAGGCGTGCGCCAGCAGCAGGCGCGGTGTCGCCTGCGCCACCTCGTCGAGCCGCGCGACGTAACGCGTCATCGCCGGCTGTAGTTGAATCTCGCGCTCCCAGAGCGAGCCATGCAGCGTTGCCAGGTCGCTTGCCAGCGCCGCTTCCCGCGCCAGCTCCGGAGACCAGACCGCCGCAAGCGCCGGATCGCCGGCGTGCCGGATCAAATGGGCTTCCAGCGCCTGGTACAGCGCGTGCAGGTTCCGCAGCAGGGCGCTGTACCCTTCGCGGCTGATGCGGCCGCGCAGCAGCTCGCCCATGAGTCCGGCGCGCTCGGCCTCGCGATGAAGGTCGGCAGTGCCTTCCCGCAGCGCGCGAGCGAGCGGCATCAGAGTCGGCAGCGGGGTCGGCAGCGGAGTCGACGGCATCGGGTCGAAGGACGGGTCTTCACCTGGCAGCATGACGACAATGTACCGCCAGCCCTGGGACGATCCCGAGTGACGGGTGCCGACGCACGACAGTCGCGCACCTTCAGCACGGAGCCTCGTGGAAGCCGGCACAAGGCCGGCTCGGCTGCACCCAGGCCGACCGTCGTGACAGGCCGCCGCGCGGACGCTGGCCTGACGGCGGCTTGCGGTAAATTTCGCCCGCGCGGCCGGCCACCTGCGGCCGGCGCGGCTCGCAAGCGGCGGTTGCAGTGTCCGCCAGTATCCGAATCGCACTCGAAGCCCCTCGGCCTGTGATCCAGCACGACTTCCCGCGTGATCCCGACGCGCGCCACTTCGAGGACTACCCGCCAGGCCTGACGGTGCAGACGGATTCGATCGGCGTCGACGAACGCGCGATCATCGACTTCGGCCGGCAGTTCGACCCGCAGCCGTTTCACGTCGAG
>JALORV010000128.1 GCA_025458735.1 Burkholderiaceae bacterium
AAGAAAGTAGGCAAAGAAAGCCGCGCCCGCGAAGGCGGTCGGCTGCGCCGACTGCCCTGTGCTGCTCGGGGCCGCGGGCGGGCCTGCAAACTCGCGCCCGGCGGGCGCTCAGACAGGCAGGCCCTCAACCCCTCCCGCGCCCCCTGCGCTGCGCGGCGCCTTCGAGGGCAGTGACACCACCCGACGGTAGTCAATCCGCAGCTTTGAGTTTGGCCGCCGCGGTCTTCGCAGGCTGACGCCCTTGCTCCGCTCGGGGACGCCGCCGCGGTGCGGGGCAGCAGCGGGGACGTGCCGGGCGCGTGTCTGAGCGACCGCAGGGAGCGAGTTTCGCGCACGGCCCGCTGGTGCCCTGCAGCGCAAGGGAAGCCGAAGGCCGGCCCCGTGCGGTCGCCTTTCTTTGGTGACTTTCTTTGGCGAAGCAAAGAAAGTCACCGGCCCCGCGCCGTGAGCGGTCGGTCAAGGAAGAAAGAAAACATCGGTCGCGCAGCGGCACCGCGATTGCAGAGCGCAGGGCACGAGACCCGCAGCACGCAGCGGCGCGAACACTTCAGCGCACGGCGCCCGCGCGCTTTCGCGCCAGCAGCGCCCGCTCAGCTCGCGTCGCCCGACGGCGCAGCCCGCTTCCTGGTCGGAAACGGATAGGCCCCGCCACCCTGGCCGGCCTTGGCCGGGATCTTCAGTGACAGCACCATGGTGACCGCCAGCACCACCACGGTGAAGCCGAGCGACCTTGGCGCCGATGAACACCAGCACGATGGCCAGTCCGTAGGACAGCAGGTGGAAGCGCTCGTGCATGCCGGCCAGCAGGAAGTACATGGCGCGCAGGCCGAGGATGGCGAACACGTTCGAGGTCAGCACGATGAACGGGTCGGTGGTGATGGCGAAGATGGCCGGGATCGAGTCCACCGCGAAGATGATGTCGACGATGCCGATCAGGATGATGACGATCAGCAGCGGCGTGGCCATTTTGACGCCGTTGACGACGGTGAAGAACTTCTCGCCGTCGTAGTCCGGCGAGATCTTCATGCGGCTGCGGATGAACTTCAGCGCCGGGTTGGCCTCGAGGTCGGGTTCCTGGCCGGCGGCCCACCACATCTTGATGCCGGTGAAGACCAGGAACGCGCCGAACAGGTACAGGATCCAGTCGAACTGGGTGATCAGCCAGGCGCCGATCAGGATCATCACCGCGCGCAGCACCAGGGCGCCAAGGATGCCGATCATCAGGACGCGCTTCTGGAACTCGGGTGGCACCGCGAAGTAGGTGAACACCATCAGGAACACGAAGATGTTGTCGACGGCGAGCGCTTTCTCGATCAGGTAGCCGGTCAGGAACTCCAGCCCCTTGGCGTTGGCGACCTCGCGCGAGACATTGGCGTCGAGGTACCACCAGAGACCGGCCAGGAAAAGCAGCGAGACCGCGACCCAGATGAGCGACCAGATAGCGGCTTCGCGGATCGAGACGCGATGTGCGCCCTGCTTGCTCATCGCGAAGAAGTCGACGAGCAGGGCGACGATGACGAAGGCCGCAAACAGCGACCACATCAGGGGATTGCCGATGGTTTGCATTGAGCGCGATCGATGGAGCCACGGCCGGCGCACCCCGGGGCGGGGTTTGCGAAAGCGCCTTGCGGTCTGACCCGAAGTCCACCGGGCGGTGGACTGCTGCGACGCCGGGCGGCAACTGCTGCGCCGGTGCCTGCCGTATTGACGACGTCGCATCGAAGGGCCGGCTGACGCCGACGCCTCCTGGCTACTCCCCTTAAAACGCGGGCGAATTAGACCAGCGCCGCATCCGGCCGCCCATCGGGGAAACCCTTGCGCAGCCGGGCAGGCGCGTGGTCAGCTGCAGTTGCCGGTGGCGCCGCAGGCCGTGCAGAACTCACAGCCGTCGCGCTTGATGACGGCGGCGGCGCCGCAGCTCGCGCACACCTTGCCCTTGACCGGCGCGGTCTCGTGCTCGATCACCTTGACCGCATCGGGCAGGGCGAGGATGCCGGCCGACTGGATCGCGCGGCCGTCGTCGTCGAGGATGCCGAGCACCTTGTAGCGATGCAGCAGCAGCGTGGCGATGTACGCCACGGTGCTCGGATACAGTGCCGAGCGCTCTTCGCCGGGAACCGCAGCCCAGAACTCGCCGTTCTGTTCGCCGAAGTTGAGCAGCTTCTTCAGCTTGAGCCCGATCCAGTTGGCGTCGACCACCCGCATGTCGAGCGAGATCAGCTTGCACAGGCCGTCGAGCACCTTCGGATACTCGCCCGCGAGCCAGATCGAATAGGGCCGGCGGCTGCCGTCGGGCAGGTGCAGCTCCTTCACGCCAAGGACGAAATCGTCGCCGGTGTTCGCGTTCGCGATGTCCACCGTCCAGCTCATCGTGCCGAGCGGACCGGCCTTGGGTTCCTTCTTCGAGAACAGCGCGTTGAGCACCGGCGTGGCATGTGCGTCGAGTTCGCGGAACACGCCCAGCTGCTCGCAGCGCCAGCGCACGATGTTCGCAAAGGCCGACACGACACCGTTCTGCCAGAGCTTGTCGCCGGTCGGCGGCATCGGGATCGCAAATCCCTGTTCGTCGCGCGCCTTGGCCAGCGCGTCGAGCTTCATCTTCAGCCAGGCACGGTCTTCGCTGCGCATGTCCATCGACAGCGCCTTGGCGATCGCGCCCAGGCCGCGTGGCTGCTCGGCGCCGTTGACCCAGACTTCGAACGGCACCGCCGGGTCGCCCACCTGCCCGATGAAAATCGCAAACGACTCACGCCGCTCCGGGATTTCGACCATGTAAGTCCAGGCCAGGTTGCCTTCGGCCAGGTCGGGCCGGCCCGGCCACTTCAGGCTCGCCACCGCCGGTTGCGGCGCCGAATCCAGGCGTACGCGCCGGTCAGGATCGTCCTTCAGGTCCTGCGGCGATGCGCCGGCCGGGGCCGAATCCTTGACCACCTCCAGCACCGAGCCGATGACATTGTTGGGCCGGTAGGTCGTGATGCCCTTGAGGCCGGCGTGCCAGGCGGCGAGATAGAGGCTGCGGAAGTCCTCGAAGGGGTAGTCCTCCGGGACGTTGACGGTCTTGCTGATCGCCGCGTCGACGTAGGGCTGCACCGCCGCGATCATCTGCATGTGATCGGCCGCGCTCATCTCGAGCGCGGTGACGAAACCGGCCGGCAGCTGGTTCTCGTCGCCGCCCATGCGCTTGTACAGGCGATAGGCGTAGTCCTCGACCACGTACTCCTGCTTGCTGCCATCGGGCATGCGCTTCTTGCGGATGTACGTCCAGGAGAACGTCGGCTCGATGCCGCCGGACGCGTTGGCGGCGAACGCGAGCGAGATGGTGCCGGTCGGCGCGATGGAAAGCAGGTGCGAATTGCGGATGCCGTGCGCGCGGATCTGCGCCTGCAGGGCGTCCGGCAGGCGCGAGGCGCAGTGCGGCTCGGCCAGGAAACGGTCGGCATCGAACAGCGGGAAGCGACCCTTTTCCTTCGCATACTCGACCGAGGCGCCATAGGCGGCATCGCGCATCTCGCGCGTGATGTCGGCCGCCAGCGCGCGGGCCGCGGCGCTGTCGTAGCGCAGCCCGAGCATCGTCAGCGTGTTGCCCAGCCCGGTGAAGCCGAGTCCGATACGCCGCTTGTTGGCGGCTTCCTGCGCCTGCTCGGGCAGCGGCCACAGCGTGGCGTCGAGCACGTTGTCGAGCGCGCGAATCGCCACCCGCGTGACGTCGCGGAACCTGTCCCAGTCGAAGGCTGGCTGCTCGCCGAAGGGATCGATGACGAAGCGTGTCAGGTTGATCGAGCCGAGGCAGCAGCAGCCGTAGGGCGGTAATGGCTGCTCGCCGCACGGGTTGGTCGCCGCGATAGTCTCGCAGTAGGAGAGATTGTTGTCGCCGTTGACGCGGTCGATGAAGACGACGCCTGGCTCGGCGTGGCTGTAGGTCGACTGCATGATCTGGTCGAACAGGTCGCGTGCGCGCGCCCTGCGGTAGGTCCAGCTGCCGTCGGCGCGCGCCGCCGCGTTCGTCTTGTCGAACGGCTCGGCCGCGTGCCACAGCTCGATCTCGCCGTCGGCCTCGACCGCCTGCATGAAGGCGTCCGTCACCGCCACCGACATGTTGAAGTTGGCGAGCGAGCCGTCGCGCTTGGCGTGGATGAAGTCCTCGATGTCCGGATGGTCGCAGCGCATCATCCCCATCTGCGCGCCGCGCCGCGCGCCGGCGGACTCGAGTGTCTCGCAGCTCTTGTCGAACACGCGCATGTACGAGATCGGGCCGCTGGCGCGCGAGTGCGTGCCGTGCACCAGCGCACCCTTCGGCCGGATCGGCGAGAAGTCGTAGCCGACGCCGCCGCCGCGGCGCATCGTCTCGGCGGCCTGGTTCAGCGCCAGGTAGATCGATGGCACGCCGCCCCGGGTGCCGCTGATCGCGTCGCCGACCGGCTGCACGAAGCAGTTGATCAAGGTGGCAGCAATGCCGGTGCCGGCGGCGGAATTGACGCGCCCTCCCGGGATGAAGCCGTCGACCATCGCTTCATGGAAGCGCTTTTCCCACAGCTCGCGCACCTCGGGCTGCTCGACCTGCGACAGGCCGCGTGCAACACGACGGCGCACCTCGTCGATCGACTGCTCGTCGCCCTTGGCGTACTTCTCGAGCAGCACGTCGATGGAGATCGGCTGCTCGTCGAGCAGCACCTGCGCCTTGTCCAGTTTCATCGTGGCCTCGAAGAAGTCGGCATCGCCGTCGCGGCGACACGCGCGATGCAGCAGTGCGGAGAAAAATTATAGGCAGCGGGCATCGGCGTTTCCCTGTGATGCCGCAAATCCGGAAGGGGTAGATGGCAGCCCGGCCGTGCCGGCCCGTGCCGCGATCTACATCGGGGCGAAGTATAAAATGCCTGCCTGACATCGCGGAGCGTCTCGTGAACCTGCAGCAGTTCCGTTTTCTGCGCGAGGCGGCCCGCCACAAGTTCAGCCTGACCGAGGCGGCGCGCGCGCTGCACACCTCGCAGCCGGGCATCTCCAAGTCGATCATCGATCTCGAGGA
>JALORV010000129.1 GCA_025458735.1 Burkholderiaceae bacterium
ATGAACGCGCATGCCTACGACTGGTGGACCGCAAAAGGCACGGCGCGGCCATGGACGCCGCAGATCATCGCGCTGCTGGAACAGGCGCTCGCGCTTTCTCCGGATCACCCGGGCGCGCATCACTACCGGGTCCACCTGTACGACGAGTCGAAAACCCCGGAGGCTGCCCTCGGCTCCGCTCAGAAGCTGGCGACGGTGGCGCCGGGGGTCGGTCACCTGGTGCACATGCCGTCCCATGTGTACCTGCGCGTGGGCCGCTACCACGAGGCCGTGCGCGCCAATCAGGCGGCGGTGGCCGCAGACCAGCTTTACGCGGCAGCCACCCAGCCCGATCCGGCCTATGCCGCGGGTTACGTGCTGCACAACCAGCACTTCCTGTGGGCGTCGGCACTATGGAGCGGCGAATCGGCGCTGGCGGCGCGGTCGCCATCGATGCCGGCACGCGCCAGCACCTGCAGTCGACGGTGTGGCTGACCGAGCTGCGGTTCGGGCAATGGGAGGCGATCGAAGTGCGCGCGGCGGAAGACCGGCCGGATGCCGGCGCAGCCTACCTGCACGGCATCGCCGCGCTGGCGCGCGGCGTGGCGGCCGCGCGGCAGGGTAGGTTGGCGCGCTCGCGCGAGCAACTCGCGCGACTGCAGGCGGCGCGGCGCGATGCAGCGGCGCAGAAGCTGTCGATCAAGTCGACCCACAACGCGGCGGAGCTGCTGCGCCTGGCCGAAGCCCTGCTGCAGTCGGAGCTGGCCGCAGCGCGCGGCGACCGGCTGGCCGCCGTGCGCTACGCGCGGCAGGCGGTCACGCTCGAGGATCGCCTCGCGGTCGACGAGCCGCCGGTGTGGCAGATCCCGGCGCGACACCGCCTCGGCCGGGCGCTGCTGCAGTCCGGGCAGGCGGACGCGGCGGCCGAGGTGTTTGCCGCCGATCTCAGGCGGCACCCCGACAACGCCGTCGCGCTGCAGGGGCTCGCCGAGGCCGAGCGCCGGCGCGGCCAGGTGTCCGCTGCCGAAGCCACGCAGCGGCGCGCGCAGGCCGCCTGGGTCCATGCGGACCTTCCCTTGCCCGCGGCCTACTGACCTGCCCCGATGCTAGGCTGAACTCAGCCCTTTTCCCGGACCCGCCATGCCGACCGAAGTCCTGCTGCTGTTTGCGCTGATCCTGCTCAACGGATTGTTCGCGATGTCCGAGATCGCACTGGTGACGGCACGCCGCGCGCGCCTGCAGGCGCTGGTCGAGCAGGGTGACAGCGGCGCCGCGGCGGCGCTCGCGCTCAACGACGAGCCGACCCGCTTCCTGTCGACGATCCAGGTCGGCATCACCTCGATCGGGATCATGAGCGGCATCGTCGGCGAAGCCGCGTTCGCCGAGCCGCTGGGCCACTGGCTGGTCGGACTCGGCGCCGAGCCGAAGACGGCGCAGCTTGGCGCCACCGCGCTGGTCGTGGTCGTCGTCACCTATTTCTCGATCGTGCTGGGCGAACTGGTGCCCAAGCGGCTCGGCCAGATCTCTGCCGAAGCGGTGGCGCGCCGCGTGGCGCGGCCGATCGCCTGGCTCGCGATGGCGGCCAAGCCCTTCGTGCGCCTGCTGTCGGCATCGACCGATGTGCTGCTCGATGATCGCCAGATCGCCTCGCTGATGACGCCGCGCTCGGAGATCGTCTACCTCGACCTCGAGGATGACCTGCAGGCCAACCTGAAGCACGTGCTGGACGTCGAGCACTCGCGCTTCCCGGTCTGCCGCGGCGGCCTGCGCGATGTGGTCGGCGTGGCCAGCGCGCGCCGGCTGCTGCAGCAGGTGATCCGGGGCGAGACGATCGACCTGGCGAAGGCGGCCGAACCTGCGGTGTACGTGCCCGAATCGCTGACCGGCATGGAACTGCTGGACAACTTCCGCTCGAGCGCCGGGCACATGGCGCTGGTGGTCGACGAATATGGCGAGATCCAGGGCGTGGTGACGTCCCAGGACCTGTTCGAGGCCATCGCCGGCGAATTCAAGCCGCAGCGCACCGAGGATGCCTGGGCCGTGCAGCGTGCCGACGGGTCGTGGCTGCTGGACGGCCTGATTCCGATCCCCGAGCTGAAGGACCGGCTGAACTTCGGCGCAGCGCCGGAGGAGGAACTCGGCCGCTACAACACGCTGTCGGGCATGGTGATGCTGCTGCTCGGGCGTGTGCCGGCCACCGGCGACGTGGTCGAGTGGCACGGCTGGCGCTTCGAGATCGTCGACATGGACAAGCATCGCATCGACAAGGTGCTGGCGGCGCCTACGCCGAGCGCAGCGACGCTGGCCGAGCAAGGGATCCTGCCCGGGTGAGCGGGCGGTTGCGGCCCGGCGTTCAGCGGCGCCGGTGCCGGTTGATCTGGTCGCGGGTGTCCTGCGCCACCCGACGCGCGTGGTCGGCGAAGTCACGGCCGTCACCCGCGTAGAGGATCGCGCGCGACGAGTTGATCACCAGTCCGCTGCCGTCGGCCGTCTGCCCGGCTGCGACGCTGGCGGCGATGTCGCCCCCCTGCGCTCCGATCCCGGGCACCAGCAGCGGCATGTCGCCGACCAGTGCCCGCACGCGCCCGAGTTCGGCAGGATAGGTTGCACCCACCACCAGACCGAGCTGACCGCTGCTGTTCCATGACTCGGCCACGCTGCGCGCAAGATGCGCATACAGCGGTACGCCGCCGACATCGAGCGTCTGCACGTCGTCGCCGCCGGCGTTGCTGGTGCGGCAGAGCAGGAAGGCGCCGCGGTCCGCGTGGCGCAGAAAGGGCTCGATCGAATCGCGGCCCATGAAGGGCGACAGCGTGACGGCGTCGGCGTCGTATCGCTCGAAGGCTTCGCGCGCGTAGTGCTCGGCGGTCGCGCCGATGTCCCCGCGCTTGGCATCGAGGATCACCGGGACGCCCGGATGCCGCGCGTGGATGTGTTCGATCAGGCGCTGCAGCTGGCCTTCGGCTCCCGCCGAGGCGAAGTAGGCGATCTGCGGCTTGAAGGCGCACACCAGGTCCGCGGTGGCATCGACGATCTCGCGGCAGAAGCGCAGCACCGCCTCGTCGTCAGCGCGCAGATGCGCCGGCAATCGCTGCAGATCGGGATCGAGGCCGACGCAGAGCAGGCTGTCGGCCTGCTGCCAGCGACGGCGCAATTGGTCGAGAAACTTGCCGCGTGCCTGCATGACGGAATGTCCGGCGCGCATCTTACGCGGCTGCCCAGACCGACCTCCGGCAGGTTCCGCCGGCAGGTCCAGCCGGCCGGTTTACCCGTCCGGCTCCGGCCCGTCGCCGTCAGGCTCCGGTGTCGAAGTGGGCACCGCAGCGTCGGGTGGCGCCGGCTGCCGCCGCATCAGCCACCAGGCGCCGGCGGCCACCAGGCCTGTCACCAGGGCGAGACGCCCGCTGCGCGAGCGGGCGACCGCGGCCAGCAGTTTTGCGGCCGTCGGCACGATCCACGGCTGCCGACGCGCGAAGCCGACCGCTGCCGCGGCCATGCCCAGCGGAGTCGCGGACGGTGCCGCGATGCCGATCACGGATCCGGCGAGACGGCGCGCCGTTCCCGTGCGGTCGCTGAACTGCGCCAGCCGGACGGCCAGCTCGGCGCGTTCGGCCGCCGCCCGCGTCAGCAGCAACTCGCGCTGCAGCGCCCGCAACTCCCGTTCGGCCTCGGCCATGTTCAGCTTCCGTCCGCGGGAGGCTGCGGGCGAGCACGCAGGGCAGCGCGGTCCTTCGCGAGTTCAGCCCGCGTCTGCGCCAGGAGCGGCGGCGCGACGGCGGCCTCACGCCGGATCGTCCGCATCAAAGCGAAGGCGGCCACGCCATAGACGACCACCACGACCGCCAGCGCGATGCCGCGCGGGCCGTCCCAGAACATCGCGGCTACCCACAGCGAGAAGGTCAGCAGCGCGGCGAGCAGCAGGGCCGCCGCGACCAGCGCAAGCAGCGCCCAGCGGATCACGCGGTCGCGGGCGTCCTGCAGCTCGAGCGCAGCCAGTTCGCCGCGCGTGGCCAGCAAGGCTGCCGGCCGCGATGCCGACAGCCGTCCACGGATGCTCGTGCACCCAGCCGTCGGTGGCCCTGGCGGCGGTCTTCGCCTGCTCCACCACCTTGTGCTCGGCGTCCGCCAGGCGATGCTTGGCACCGGCGATTGCCGTCTGTGCCTTGCGACGCAGCTCGGCGGCCTGCTCGCCGCTCGCCGCGGCAGCCTGCCGCAGCAGATCCTCGGCATCGGCAAGCACGATGTTGACGTCTGCCATCAGGCGTTCTTTCGTGACGGGTTCCATGGTTGCTCCTTGCGTGGGTGGCACGGTTTCAGCGTAGGCACCGATGATGCCGCCGCCATGATCTGGATCGAAGATCGCACATTCCCTAGCCGTTGACGTAGATCCAGTTGAGCAGTTCGTCGAGGGCAGGCTGGGCCGCGCCGGCATTGGCGTGATTGACGAAAGCGGCGACAGCGTAGCGCCGCCCGCTGGCGGCGAGCACATAACCCGCGACTGCGCGCGTGTCGGCCAGCAGCCCGGTCTTGATGTGGGCCGAGCCGGCGGCTCCGACGCGCTTGCGCATGGTCCCGTCGACGCCGGCCAGCGGCAGGGAGGAGGCGAACTCCGGCATCAGCGGCCCGGCAAAGGCGCCTGCCAGCAGACGCGTCAGCGCGGCCGGGGTCAGCCGTTCCACCCGCGACAGCCCGGCGCCGTTTTCCAGCACGAACTCACGCCGCTCGAGCCCCTTGCCCTGCAGCCAGTCGCCAACCACGCGCTGGGAGCGCTCCACGCTGGCGGGCTGTCGCGTGACCTCGGCACCGATCGTGAGGAACAGCTGCCGCGCCATCACATTGTTGCTGAACTTGTTGATGTCGCGGATGACTTCGGCCAGCGTTTCGGATTCGTGCTGTGCCAGCGGGCGCGCGGCAGCCGGGGCAATGCCGTCGCGCGTGCGGCCGCGCCAGGTGCCGCCGCTCGCCGTCCACAGCGAGCGGAACACCGCTTCGAGATACTGCGTATGGCTGAACAGGCTGACATGCCAGACCCGGTCGCCGCACGCTAGCGGGAAGGCGCCGCGGAACTGCGGACGCAGCGGATCGCTGAAATCGCCGCCGAGCCGCGCGCGCCAGTCGCCGCACGGGCCTTCGACCGCCCGCACGGTCGGGGCCAGTGCCAGGCCGGAGGGCGCCGGCAGGGCATAGACCCGCGCCTGGCGGGCCGAGGGGTCCGGCACGAAGTGGAAGCTGATCGACTTGTAGTTGAGCAGCAGCGCGTCGGGGCCGGCGTTGTATGGCCGCATGGACTCGCCGTCGAACGCGCCGGGGTCGTGCGCCGCCGCCTCGAAGGCGCTGCGGTCGAGCACCAGGTCGCCCCGGATTTCGCGAATGCCGATGCCGCGCAGCCGCTGGATGAGCAGCCACAGGTGCTCGACGACGAAGCGGGGGTCGCCGCTGCCGCGCAGGACGAGATCGCCCTCCAGCACGCCGTTGACCAGCGGGGCCTCGCTCAGGGCCACGGTGCGCCAGACGAACTGCGGACCGAGGATCTCGAGCCCGGCCAGCGTCGTCACCAGCTTCATCGTCGAGGCCGGGTTCATCGGCACCTGGTCCTGGTGCTGCAGCGCGAGGCCGCCGGCGGCAAGCGGCACGATGCTGATGCCGATGGCCGCGGTCGGCACGCTGCCGGCACGCAGGGCCTGCGTGATGCTTTCCGGCAGTTCCGCGGGCGATCGCACCGCTTGCACCGTGGCCGGCGGCTGCGCACCCGCCGAACCGACGAGCGCGAGCAGTCCCACGCTCACCGTGAGCAATATCCACTTGCGGACTACGGTCTTCGTCATCGTGGAAAAGGGGTGTGAATTCGGCGATCAGCTAGATCGTTCGATGGATGGACCCCGGCCGGGGCGCTGGCTAGCCTGCCGGCACGGCGATGTGCGCCTGCGGGCGCGCGTTGCATCCGGCGTCCGCTTCGTCGCGACGGGCGCGCGGTCTCTTCGGCAATCTGTCCGGGATAGGCAATGACATCAGTTCCCGCATTCAAGACTCGGAGCTTACTGGCTGCGCTGCTGGCCGCCCTGGCACTGGCCGGCTGCGGTGGTGGCGGCGGCGGAGGCGGAGCCGCGGCGCCGGCCCCGGCGCCAGCCGCGCCGCCGATTGTTGCTCCCGAGCCGCCCCCAGGGGGCTTCGCACCGTCGGGTCCGACCCCGGCGCCGACCGCAGCGCCCAGCGACGAGCAGGCGATCCGCTTCCTGGCGCAGTCGACCTTCGGAGCAACCTCGGCTGAAGTCGACCGCCTGAAGCGGCTCGGCTATCACAACTGGATCGAGCAGCAGTTCCAGATTCCGCGTACCGCGCATCTGGACTTCGTGCTGGCAGCGTTTCCCATCCCCACCCCCGAGGGCGTGACGGTCACCATCGATCCGCTGTACCGGACTTTCTGGAAACAGGCGATCACCGGCCCTGATCCGCTGCGGCAGCGCGTGACCTACGCGTTGTCGCAGATCTTCGTCACCTCGGCCGCGGACGCCGCGCTGCAGACGGCCCCGCATACGCTGGCCTCCTATCTGGACACGCTCTCGACCCATGCCTTCGGCAACTATCGCGAACTGCTCGAGGCGGTCTCGAAGCACCCGGCGATGGGGCAGTACCTCACCTCGCTTGCCAACCGCGGCGACAACGGCCGCGTGCCGGACGAGAACTATGCGCGCGAGGTGATGCAGCTGTTCTCGATCGGACTGGTCGAGCTCAACACCGACGGCACGCCGAAGCTGGTCAACGGCGAACCGGTCGACACCTACGGCATGGACGACATCCGCGGGCTGGCCCGCGTGTTCACCGGCTGGGGCTGGGGCAACACGGGCACGCCGGATCCGGTCAACGGCCGCTTCGGCGGCAACAATCCGTCCGACCCGTTGCGGCGCGTGATTCCGATGCAGTACTACGCGCAGTATCACTCGCCGCTGGAGAAGCAGTTCCTCGGCGTCACGATTGCCGCCGGCACGCCGGGCCCGCAGGCACTGGGCACCGCGCTGGATCGGCTCCACAACCATCCGAACGTCGGTCCGTTCCTCGCCACGCGGCTGATCCAGCACATGGTCACCAGCAACCCGAGCCCGGCGTACGTCGGGCGCGTGGCGGCCGCCTTCAACGACAACGGCAAGGGTGTGCGCGGCGATCTCAAGGCCACCGTGCGCGCGGTGCTGTTCGACCCGGAAGCCGTGGCCCCGGCCACCGGGCCGAATGCCGGCAAGCTGCGCGAGCCGACGCTGCGACTGGCGCAATGGATGCGGGCCTTCGGCGCCACCTCGGCCAGCGGCGAGTTCCGCATCGGCGTGCTCGACAACCAGTTGTCGCAGACGCCAATGCGCGCGCCCAGCGTCTTCAACTACTTCCGCCCCGGTTTCGTGCCGCCCAACACGAGCCTGGCAGCGGCCGATCTGGTGGCCCCCGAGTTCCAGATCACGCACGAGATTTCGGTGGCCGCGTATGCCAACTTCATCCAGGGCGTGATCCAGAACGGAGTCGGCACCGGCAGCGACGTGCGGGCCGACTACGCCGCCTTGAATGCGCTGGCCGACAACGCCGATGCACTGGTGGCGCGGGTCAACCTCTGGCTGGCGGCCAACACGCTGTCGACCGCCACGGTGGCTTCGATCCGCGACGCGGTCAACGCGATTCCGATGACCGCCGGCAATGCGCGCCAGAACCGCACGTACCTGGCGCTCTACCTGACGATGACATCGCCCGAATACCTGGTGCAGAGATAGGCGAAGGCAGACTCCAATGACGACCCACGCTTCCCGCCGCGAATTCCTCCGCACCGCCTCGCGCCTGTCGCTGGCCGGTGTTGCCACGCCCTGGACCGTCAACCTGGCCGCCATCGGCGCGGCCGCGGCGCAGACGGCGCCGGCCGACTACAAGGCGCTGGTCTGCGTCTTCATGTACGGCGGCAACGATCATTCGAACATGGTCGTGCCCTACGACGCGGCCAGCTATGCGCTGTATGCGCAGTCGCGCACCAACCTCGCGTTGCCGCAGACGGCGCTGCTGCCGCTGGCCGCGCCGGCCAATGCGTCGATGGGCGGGCGGCAGGCCTCGCTGCGGTCCGAACTGCAGCCGCTGAAGACGATCTACGACGCCGGCAAGGCCGCGGTGCTGGTCAACGTCGGCACGCTGGTGGTGCCGACGACGATGGCGCAGTACCGCGCGCGCAGCGTGCCGGCGAGGGCGCGCGGGTGGGCTGGGGCGGCCGCATGGGCGATCTGCTGGCCTCGGCCAACCAGTTCCAGAACTTCACCTGCGTTTCGGCCTCGGGCACGGCGGTGTTCCTGTCGGGCCAGGCCAGCGTGCAGATGCAGATCGGCAACAACGGTGGACTGGCCATCAGCGGGGTAGCGGGCACGACGCTGTTCGGATCGTCGGCCGGCCCTGCGACCGCGCGGCGCCTGATGACGGAAGACCGCAGCAACCTGCTCGAGAAGGACTACAACGGCATCGTCAAGCGCTCCACCGAGGCGCGGCAGATCTTCCACGTCTCGATCGGCGGTTTCGACCAGCACTCGGGGCTCATTGCCGGGCACGGCGGGCGCATGACCGAACTGGCCGGTGCGATGGCGGCGTTCTACAACGCCACCGTCAGCCTCGGCGTCGCCGACAGTGTCACCGCATTCACCGCGTCGGACTTCGGCCGCACCCTCGATTCCAACGGCGAGGGCTCCGATCACGGCTGGGGCGCGCACCAC
>JALORV010000130.1 GCA_025458735.1 Burkholderiaceae bacterium
GCCGTTACGGCGTGCCCAATCCCTACGAACAGCTGAAGGCCCTGACGCGCGGGCGGGGCATCACGCGCGAGGCGCTGCAGGAATTTGTCCGCGGACTCGACATTCCGGACACTGCGCGCGAAGAACTGCTGGCGCTGACGCCGGCGAGCTACATCGGCAAGGCCGCTGACCTTGCCCGCCGCGCCTGACAGGCCGGGTGCGCGAGGTCCTGCGGCCGGCCGAAGAGATCAATCCACCGTACTGACGAGATCCCGATGCAAAGATTCGTTCTGCCGCTCGCTGTCCTGCTTGCCGGGCTCGCACCCGCCCATGCACAGTTCTCCCGCCCGGAACGGGCCGTCGACTATCGTCAGGCCGCCTTCACGCTGATGAACAACCACATGGGCCGCATCTCGCAAACCGTCCAGGGCAAGACGCCCTACGACAAGGACGCGGTGCTGCGAAGTGCAGAGATCGTCGAGATCGTCGGGCGACTGCCCTTCGAGGCGTTCGGGCCCGGCACCGATCTGCTGGAGTCCAAGGCGAAGCCGGCGATCTGGAAGGAAGAGGCCAGGTTCAAGCAGCTGGCCGCGGACATGCAGGCCGAGACCGTCAAGCTGACGGCCGCCGCGAAGTCCGGCAGTCTCGACAACGTGCGCAACCAGTTCCGCGCCACGGCCAAGAGCTGCGACTCCTGCCACGATCTGTATCGCGAGAAGTGAGCGCGGCAACGGCGCGTCGCGACTGCTTGCCGCGGGACTGAACGGGCATCACGCGCAGGCCCGTCAGGCGAGCCCTAAAGCGTGACGAGGTAACCCGCCAGCGCCGCCGACAGCGCCAGCAGCAGCAATGCCCGCAGCCGTGTCGGCGTGTCATCGGCGGCCGCTTCGAAACGTGCCCATGGTCCCTCGGTGAAGTCGCCGTCCGAAGCAAACAGTCCCGAGACGACCTGCACGCCGGTGGCAGCGAGCAGGGCATAGACCGACAGGGCGCCGAGCGGATTGTGGCCGGCCGTCCGGTGCGGAGCCTGCAGATACTCGCGCGCAAGACGCCACGAGGGCGGGAAACTGGCGAAGCGGGCGTAGCGGTCACCGGCAAAGCCCCACAGAAGCCGGAACAGCAGCAGGGCGAGAATTGCGTAACCGCAGCGGAAGTGCCACTCCAGCCAGGGCTGGCCGCCAAATTGCCCGCTCAGCCAGGACGCCGTGACCAGTGCCGCAAGCGACCAGTGAAACAGGCGCGTCGGCAGGTCCCAGACGCGGGTGCGCCGTGCGGCGGAGGTCGGCACGCTACGGAACGAGCTGCTGCTCCTCGTCCTTCTTCACCGGCTTGACGAGGTCCTCGCGCTTGACGCCGAGGTACATGGCGATCGCCGCGGCGACGAACACCGACGAGTAGATGCCGAAGATGATCCCGATGGTGAGCGCCAGCGCGAAGTAGTGCAGCGCCGGGCCGCCGAAGAAGTACATCGCCAGCGTCATGCACAGCGTCGAGCCGTGCGTGATGATGGTGCGCGAGATCGTTGCGGTGATGGCGCTGTCGATCACCTCGACCGTGGACATCTTGCGGAATTTCTTGAAGTGCTCGCGCACGCGGTCGAAGATGATGACCGACTCGTTGACCGAGTAACCCAGCACCGCCAGCACGGCCGCCAGCACCGGCAGCGAGAACTCCCAGCGGAAAATGGCGAACATGCCGATCACGAGCACCACGTCGTGCAGGTTGGCGACGATCGCCGCCACCGAGAACTTCCACTCGAAGCGGAAGGCGAGGTAGATCATGATGCCGATCACGACCATCAGCAGGGCGAGGATGCCGTCGTGGGCAAGCTCCTCGCCCACCGCGGGGCCGACGAACTCCACGCGCCGCAGCTCGACGCCGGCGTCCTGTCCCTTGAGCGTCTGCATCACGCGCTCGGCCTGCTGCCCGGAGGTGTAGCCCTGCTCGATCGGCAGACGGATCAGCACGTCGCGCGAAGTGCCGAAGTTCTGCACCTGGAACTCGCCCCAGCCCTTCTGCTCGATGGCGCCGCGGATCTGCTCGAGGTTGGCCGCCTGCGGATAGCTCACCTCCATCACGGTGCCGCCGGTGAACTCGACCGACAGGTTCAGGCCGCGCGTGACCAGGAAGAACACGGCGATACCGAAGGAAATGAAGCTGATCGCGTTCAGGATCAGCGAGTAGCGCATGAAGGGAATCGTGCGCTTGATGCGGAAGAACTCCATGGGGTGCTCCGATCCGGTCCGTTTCCGTTACTTGGCTGCCGTCGCCGCGCCGGGGCGCCATACCTGGCCGATCGAGATCGACTGCAGCTTGCGGCGCGTCCCGTACACGAGATTGACGATCGCCCGCGACACGAACACGGCCGAGAAGATCGACGTCAGGATGCCCAGGCAGTGCACGACGGCGAAGCCGCGCACCGGGCCCGAGCCGAACACCAGCAGCGCCACGCCTGCGATCAGCGTCGTCACGTTGGAGTCCAGGATGGTCGCAAAGGCCTTTTCGTAGCCCTCGCTGATGGCCTGCTGCGGGGTGCGCCCGTTGCGCAGTTCCTCACGCACCCGCTCGTTGATCAGAACGTTGGCGTCGATGGCCATGCCGAGCGTCAGCGCGATCGCCGCAATGCCGGGCAGCGTGAGCGTGGCCTGCAGCAGCGAGAGCAGCGCGATCAGCAGCATCACGTTGACCGATAGCGAGACGACCGAGACGAGGCCGAACACCCGGTAGTAGGCGATCATGAATACGGCGATCGCGGCAAAGCCGATCAGGGTCGAGCGGAAGCCGCGCTCGATGTTCTCGCGGCCGAGGCTGGGGCCGATCGTGCGCTCCTCGATGATCTCCATCGGCGCGGCCAGCGACCCCGAGCGGATCAGCAGCGCCATGTCGGTCGTTTCCTGCACCGTGAAGTTGCCGGTGATCTGGAACTGGTTGCCGAACTCGCCCTGGATGCGTGCGACCGAGATCGCCTCGCCCTTGCCCTTCTCGTAGAGGACGATCGCCATCAGCTTGCCGATGTTGTCGCGCGTCACCGCCCGCATCGCGCGGCCGCCGGCCTCGTCGAGCCGCACCGACACCGCAGGGCGCTGCGTCTGGCTGTCGAGGGTGGCGGCGGCGTTGTTGAGCTGGTTGCCGGTGACGACCACCTCGCGCTTGAGGGCCACCGGGGCGACGGTGCCGTCGGCGCGGCGCTCCGGTACCGTCAGCGCACCGGATCCGCCGGCGGCCATCGCTTCCTGGTCGACCAGGCGGATCTCCAGCGTTGCCGTGCGGCCCAGCAGCGACTTGGCGCGCGCCACGTCCTGCACGCCCGGCAGCTGCACCACGATGCGGTCGGCACCCTGTTGCTGGATCACCGGCTCGGCCACGCCGAGTTCGTTGACCCGGTTGTGCAGCGTGGTGATGTTCTGCTTCAGCGCGCTGTCCTGGATCGCCCGCTGCGCTGCCGGCGACAGCGTCGCCAGCAGCCGGAACTCGGGGTCGGCGCCTTCCTCGCGCAGCGTGAGCTCGGCGATCTGGCCGCGGATCAGGTCTTCTGCCTTCGCGCGGGTCTCGGCATCGCGAAAGCGCACCTCGATTTCGGTGGCCGACTTGCTGATCCCCGCGTGGCGGATGTTCTTCTCGCGCAGCAGAGTGCGGATGTCGGAGCTGAAGGTCTCAAGCCGCTTGTCGACGGCCGCGCGCATGTCCACCTGCAGCAGGAAATGCACGCCGCCGCGCAGGTCGAGCCCGAGGTACATCGGCAGTGCGTGCAGCGACTTGAGCCAGGTGGGCGTGTTCGATATCAGGTTGAGCGCGACCACATAGGCCGGATCGTCCGGATTGGGGTTCAGCGCCCGCTGGATCGCGTCCTTGGCCTGCAGCTGTGCGTCGGTGTCGCGGAAGCGCGCGCGGATCGTGGCGTTGAGGCCGGCCGTGTCGAAGAACACGCCGTTGGCTTCGAGCCTGGCATCGCGCAGGATGCCTTCGATGCGCGACAACAGCGGCGCGTCCACCTTGACGGTCGGTTTGCCCGAGGAGATCTGCACCGCGGGAGATTCGCCGAAGAAGTTCGGCGCGGTGTAAAGCGCCCCGAGCAGCAGCGCGACCGCGATGACGAGGTACTTCCAGAGGGGGTAGCGATTCATGTGATTCGCGCTCGGGTGAATGCCGCCGCGGCAGTTGCGCGGATGCTGCGCGGCCTGGCGGGTGGACCGGCAGTCCGACCGGCCCGGCGCAGGCGCGGAGCCCGGACGGCTCCGGCGAGTGCCTGCACCCGGCGGTCGCGTTGGATCAGATCGACTTGACGGTGCCCTTGGGCAGCAGCGTCTGCACGGCAGCCCGCTGCATCGACAGCTGCACCGGCTGGCCGCTGACCGAAGCCACCTGCAGCGTGATGTACTGGTCTGCGATATCGGTGATCTTGCCGACGATGCCGCCGGCGGTCACCACCTCGTCGCCCTTGTTCAGCGCGTCGACCATCGCCTTGTGCTCCTTCTGCCGCTTGACCTGCGGCCGGATCAGCAGGAAGTAGAAGACGATGAAAATGAGGACCATGAAGCCGATCGACATCAGTGACGACTCGGCGCCCGGCTGCGCGGCGGGCGCGGTCTGGGCGTAGGCATTGGCAATGAAGAACATCGGATTCCCCGCGGGAAAGAGTGGATGCCGACCGCTCGCGCCGGACGCAATAGCGGTGAAACCGGCGGATTATAGGGCGGCGGGCGAGAGTGTTGCTGCGGTGCGGCGCGTGCGGGCTTATTGCCGCTGCACGTGCTGACTTTCTTGCCGCTGCGCGACCGATTGGTTCTTTCTTCCTCGACCGACCGCTCACGGCGCGGGGCCGGTAACTCTCTTTGCTTCGCCAAAGAAAGTCACCAAAGAAAGGCGACCGCACGGGGCCGGCCTGCGCTATCGCTCCGGCTTCCCTTGCGCTGCGGGTCATCAGCGGGCCGTGCGCGAAACTCGCCCGATCGCAGCTACGCCGCGCCACGGGCTCAGACACGCGCCCGGCACATCCCCGCTGCTGCCCCGCACCGCGGCGGCGTCCCCCAGCGGACCAAGAGCGTCGGCCTGCGAAGACCGACGCCGCAAAGCGCAGAGCTGCGGTGCATCTAGCCGAGGGTGGTGTCACTGCCCTCGAAGGCGCCGCGCAGCGCAGGGGGCGCGGGAGGGGTTGAGGGCCTGCCTGTCTGAGCGCCCGCAGGGCGCGAGTTTGCAGGCCCGC
>JALORV010000131.1 GCA_025458735.1 Burkholderiaceae bacterium
TCTGCTCTAACCAGCTGAGCTAATCCGCCGCGGGCGCGAATTATCTTCGGTTCGCGCCGCGGGGGCAAATCAACCCGATCTTTGGTTGGGGCAAGGCAGCATGGTGGGGCTGGCCCGGCCCTTCCAAGGCCATGGGTGAACCGCTCGCTGAGGCAGCGGATCCTGGATTCCCGCGTCACATAACAGCCGCTGCGTTCACGACCGGGATCCGGTCCCGCTCCAGAGCCTGGAGAAGTGATGCACGGGCCCTTGTCCCTGACCGACACCGAGCAAGTCGGCCTGCTTCAAGGCCTCGGTCAGGTAGTCCTTGGCCCTTCGCGCGGCTCCGGGTACGTCTGCAGCCTGCGGCAACAGCGCGGCCAACGCGGAGGACAGGGTGCACCCGGTACCGTGAGTGTTCCTGGTCGCGACTCGCCCCGCGGAGAGTTCGACCATCTGGTCGCCATTGAACAACAGGTCGGTCGCATCACCGACCGGCAGATGTCCTCCCTTCAGAAGGACCCAACGCTCGCCTTTTCCTTGCATCAATGAATGCAGGCGTTCTGCCGCGCGATACATCTCCCTGAGAGACTCGGCCACTCGATTTTCAAGCAGGGCCGCAGCTTCCGGAAGGTTGGGGGTGGCAATCAGCGCTACCGGCAGCAGGCACTCGCGCAAAGAACCAGCGGCGCGAGGGTCCAACAGGCGGCTGCCGCCTTTCGCAACCATGACCGGATCGAGCACGACATTGGCAAGCTGCCAGCGCTTGACCCGCTCGGCGACGAGTTCGATGACGGCCACCCCTCCGACCATGCCAATCTTCGTCGCATGGATCTGCACATCGTTCAGCAAAGTATCGATCTGCGCGCCGACAAACTCCGGAGCGACCGGCAGTACACCAGCAACCGTACTTGTATTCTGTGCAGTCAATGCCGTGACCACGCCGCAGGCGTACGCGCCCTGGGCGCTGATCGCCTTGACATCCGCCAGGACTCCGGCGCCGCCGGAAGGGTCGACGCCGGCGATCGCCAGGACGTTGGGGATCACCGCGCGGAGTCGCTCAGGCAGCAGCTGCTGGTTGTGGCTCCGAACCACGGAGCGGGAGTCGGTCGCTTTCCCACCAGGCCCAGGCGAGCACCAATCCCAGGCCCAGCAGCAGCCCGATCGCAGCCCCCATCGCCGCAAACCGCGCCGGGCTGCGGGTCGAGCGCGAGGGCTCCAACACCGCAGACCGGAAACCGAACCCGATCGTGTATTGGTCGCGGAAACCCTTCAGTTCGAGATCGAAGCGGTTCGAAATCTCGCGCACGGCATCATCAGCAAGTTCCTTGTTTGCAAAGACTTCCCGCTTCATTTCCAGCAACCTTTCGAGCAGCGTCCAGCCGAGCCGCGTCGACTTGGCATCGGCGGCAGCGCGTGTGAAGAACTCGGATTCCAGCTTGAGCTGACTCGCCCGCCGCTCCATGCGGCGCAACGACTCGTTCGACTCGGCCACGCTCGACTCCAGCGCAACCACCTGGGCAATCGGGGAGAGATAGCGCGCCGACGCCGCGTCTGCACTCACGACCTGACGTGCTTCCATCCTCTGGGATTCCGGATAGCGTGTCTGCAACGCCATCAATTCGCCGACTCGCTGCTTTGACTGGGTAATCGTGTAGCGCGTCTGCAGGACCTGATTTTCGACCTTGAGCAACTCTGCCGTGCCGGCGGCCTGGCGTTCTGCAACCCAGTTCTGCAGTGAGGTCAACAGAAAGTTCTGGGTCAAGTACTCCCCGAGAAGCAGCACCGCGCCGCGAGCTGCTGCCGGATTGCCGCCGGCAATTTCCAGATCGAGACCGAGTATCGATGCCGGCTCCCGGTCCTTGGTGCTCTCGAATACCTCTTTGGCATCGCGGCGGGTGATCGGAAACAGCGGCTTCAGGGACATTTCCCAGAACCTGGGATCGAGAGCACGCGCCTGCAGCAGCTGCGCCCCCTCGCTGTCTTTCGGAGCCGCCTCGCGCAGAAACGCCTCAAGTACGTCGGCCGAACCGAACTCGCTCCGAAACCTCTTCAGATCGGCAAATGCCCAGCCCGGCGTGTAGAAAAAAGCGCTCGCTTCGTACTTCGGCCGCACCATGGCGAGGCCGGCCGCCAGCACGGCACCCAGGAGCAGCGGCGCCACGATGAAGGGCCAACGGCGCGCAATGCTCGCGAGGAAGTCCGCCGTCGAGCGCGGTGACCATGCTTCAGTGCTCTGGATCCACTCTGGTTCGGGTTTGCTCATATGCGACTCTTTGGGCCAGGCTCGTGCTGGTTGTGCCGATGCGTCAGCGGCTTGCCTCGTTCCGACGGCGCAACGCAAAGCTGACGGACTCGGTCGCGCGAGGATATCGACTAATCGCCACAGGAATAGTCTCCTTTCGGACGGCACACGGTTCCCGTCGCGGGCAGGCGACAGCGTGAAGCCTCGCTGCACCGATCACGACAGCCCGCGACCCTTCGGGCGCGCTGCGCCTAGTGGAAACTACCGTAACCGGCAAGGCAATGGCAGTGCCCTCGCGCGTGAATATTCGCTTGACTCTTCTTTGTGCACTCATTTCTTCGCGCACGTAGGCTCCGCCTCGACACTTCGCGAGACAGTTCGCGGAACCGCCTGCGAATCCGTTCGCTGAGCATCTGGGGAAAGCTTGCTGTCGCGGTTCAACCGCGCGTTGACTTGGCGCAGGGCCGTCGACTATATTGCTGACTCGTGAGTCATTAACTCTGCCCTGCCCCGCGACCGGCGCAGGAATCGCAGCGTCGTCGAGGCGCCATCGCGCAGTAATGCGCGCCCGTTCCGATCAATGAGCACTGTTCCGATCGCCCACCACGGTTCGCCTCTTGCCGCCAGACCCCGCTGGGAACGCCGCAAGGACGCCCGGCCTGCCGAACTGGTAGCGGCAGCGCTGCAGCACTTCGTTGAGCGCGGCTACGCGGGCACGCGTCTCGAGGACGTTGCCGCGCAGGCCGGGGTGTCCAAGGGCACGCTCTACCTGTACTTCGAGAACAAGGAAGACCTTTTCAAGGCGGTGGTGCGCGACAACGTGGTGGCGCGCATCAGCGAGACCGCCGACGAGGTGCCGCGGTATCCGGGTTCGAGCGCCGAACTGCTGACCTACCTGATCTCCGGCTGGTGGCGCGACTACGGCCAGAGCGAGGCCGGCGGCCTCAGCAAGCTGATCATGGCCGAGAGCGGCAACTTTCCGGAGATTGCGCGCTTCTTCGTCGACGAGGTCATCGAACCCTGGCAGGCCGTGCTGACAGCGGCGATCCGGCGCGGCATCGAGCGGGGCGAGTTCCGCGACCTGGACGCCGCGATGTTCGTGCGCGTGATGTCGGCTTCGCTGGTGATGCTGTCGCTGTGGAAGCGCTCCTTCGGGCCGTGCAGCCAGCAGCCGCTCGACGCGGATGCATACCTCGCCAGCCATGTCGACATGGTGCTGTCGGCGCTGCGCCCCTGAGGCGCGCCCACTCGGGCCGCGCGGTGCGACGAACCGCATGATCGGGGGAGCGAACTGCACGAAGGCCGCACGCACGCGCTGATAGACTCTCGCGCGCTTCTGCCGGAGCCCACCGCTCTTGCCGGAGCCCACGTGAGGCACGGCAGCATGGAAGGTGCAATGCAGACGATGGATTTCGACAAGGCCCGTTTCAACATGGTCGAGCAGCAGGTGCGGCCGTGGGACGTGCTCGACCAGTCGGTGCTCGACCTGCTGCTGGTGGTCAGGCGCGAGGAGTTCGTGCCGCCCGCCTTCCGGGCACTCGCCTTCGCCGATATGGAGCTGCCGCTGCGCATCGACGGCGTCGACTCCGGGGAAACGATGTGGGCGCCCAAGCTCGAAGCCCGCATCGTGCAGGAGCTGGCCCCGAAACGACAGGACATGGTGCTCGAGATCGGCACCGGCTCGGGCTACCTGACCGCCCTGCTCGCGCACAAGGCGCAGCACGTGGTGTCGGTCGAGATCGATCCGCGCCTGCAGGCCTTTGGCGCTGCCAACCTGGCGCGGGCCGGTGTGCACAACGTCCGCATCGATGGTGGTGACGCGAGCCGCGGCTGGGCCAGCCGGGCGCCCTACGATGTCATCGTCGCCACGGGATCGCTGCCGGTGGTGCCCGAAGCACTGCGACAGCAGTTGCGTATCGGCGGGCGGCTGGCCGCCGTCGTCGGCACCGCGCCGGTGATGTCGGCCCAGCTGATCACGCGCGTGTCCGAGGCAGGCTTCGACACCGTGAAGCTGTTCGAAACACAGCTGAAGCCACTGCGCCATGCCGAGACTCCATCGTCGTTCCGCTTCTGATGAAGACGGTGACGCCGCGCGAACTGTCGGCCTGGCTTGCCGACGACGCACGGCCGGCGCCGCTGCTGCTCGACGTGCGCGAGCCGTGGGAGTCGCAGATCTGCCGCATCGATTTGCCGATGTCTACAACCTGACTGGCGGTGTCGACGCCTGGGCCCGCCAGGTCGACACCGCGATGCCGACGTACTAGCCGGAGAAACCGAAATGCCCAGTTCCATCCGTCCCTTCGCCCTGCGGCCCATCGCCGCGGCGCTCGCGACCGCGGTCGTCGCCCTCGGCAGCGGCCCGTCGATCGCGCAGCCGGTGCCGCCGCCGAATCCGGTGAGCGACACGCGGGACCTGGTCGAGGCGGCCCGCCGCGCGCCGCGCAACGATCTGCTGCAGATCTACCGCGAGGCAGTCGCCAACGACGCCGCCTTCGCGGCCTCGCGCTACCAGCAGCAGGCCGCGCAGGAACTGGTGCCGCAGGCCCGCTCGGCGCTGCTGCCCAATATCGGCGCCAACGCGCGGGCCGACAACAACTACTTCAGCACGACCGAACCCGACAACAGCAACAACTACAGCGTCTACGGCGGCGGCATCAACCTGTCGATGCCGCTGTATCGCCCGCAGAACTGGGAGGCGCTGGAGCAGGCCAAGATCGCCGTCATGCGCTCCGACCTGACGCTGCAGCAGTCGGCGCAGGACCTGACGCTGCGCGTGGCCACCGCCTACTTCAACGTGCTGGCGGCGCGCGACCAGCTGATTGCGCTCGAAGCCGCCAAGCGGGCCACGCTGGAACAGCTGCAGCAGGCCCGGCGCGAGTTCGAGGTCGGCACCAAGACGATCATCGACACCAACGAAGCGCAGGCGCGCTACGACCAGATCGTCGCGCAGGAACAGGTGGCGCTCGGCACGCTGCTGGTCCGCCGCAGCGAGCTGCAGACGATCATCGGCCGCGACCTCGGCACGCTGGCGCCGCTGCGCGACCGGCCCAACCTGACGCTGCCGCAGCCGAACGACATCATGCAGTGGGTGCGCTCGGCCGAGGACACCAACTACTCGGTGCAGATCGCCCGCGCCAACTACGAGATCGCTGCGCGCGAAGTGCAGCGCCAGCGCGACGCCTACAAGCATCAACGCCGGCACGATCGGGCTGCAGCTCAACGTGCCCATTTACACCGGCGGCCTGATCCAGAGCCGAGTGCGCGAGTCGCTGTCGCTGCAGGACCGGTCCAACGCGGAGCTCGAGTCGGCGCGGCGCACCTCGGCCAACGCGGCGCGCGACGCCTACACGGGGGTGAACTACGGCCTCGCGCAGGTCAAGGCGCTCGAGTCCGCCGAGGTCTCGGCGCGGACCCAGCTCGACTCCACGCAGCTGGGCTACCAGGTCGGCGTCCGCATTCTGCTCGACGTGCTGAACGCCACCACGCAGCTGGTGCAGACGCAGCGCGACCTCAAGCGGCGACTTCCTGCTGGCCGCCCTGCGGCTGAAGGCCTCGACCGGGTCGCTGACCGACGAGGACGTGGCCGCGGTCAACGCATTGCTCGACGCGGCGGTGCCGCTGACGGTGCCGGACGTGTCACCGAACACGACCTCGCTGCGTCCGCCGCCGGCCAATGTCACGGCGCCCGCCGTTACACCGCCCGCCGCCCCACCGCCCGCCAGCGGCAGCGCGCCGGCGGCGACCAAGCCGGCCCGCGCCAAGCGGCGCTGAGCGAAACGAGGCAACGCTAGGCGCGTCGCTGCGCGGCTGCCTCCACCAGCGGCGCGATGCGCGCGACCGCACGCGCGGTTGCCCCGCGATGCTGCCGGGCGAACTGAAGCGCTGCTTCGTTCATCTGCGTGCAGCGCGCGGGATCGGCGGCGATCGAGTGCATCGCCGCCACCGCGCCCGCCGCATCGGCAGCGCGCAGCGCGGCGCCGGCGGCCACCGCATCGTCGGTGGC
>JALORV010000132.1 GCA_025458735.1 Burkholderiaceae bacterium
ACCATCGCCTCGGCGTAGCGGCGCGCGGCTGCATCGTCGACGCCGCTGGCGCCGGCCGGGTGCCGCTCGGCCAGCGCGGCCACCAGTTCGCGCGTTCGTGCATCGGCGGCATGGACCTTCGCCTGCACCAGCGCATCGCGCACGATCGGCACGTCGGCGGCGGCCATGTCGTGATTGATGCTCGGCCCCACCGCCCACGCGATGCCCCAGCGGCACAGGGCACAGTCGGGATCGCGCAGCGTCGCCGCCCTGAACGAGCGCGCGGCCTCGGCGAAGTTGAAGCCCCAGCCGAACACCATGCCCTGCTCGAAGTAGCGCTGCGCCTCCGGATTGGCCGACACGCGTGGAGCGCGATAGCTGCCGACGCCGTCGAACAGCCGGGCGTCGGCGACCTTCAGGCCGGTCGCGTCCGACAGGCACAGTTCGCCGGACGCGGCCGCCGCGGCCATGGCAGCAGCACAGCCGCCAGCAGGAACAGCACACCTTTCATGGCCGCTCGACGAAGAACGCCAGCATGTCGTCGATCAGCAGGTCGGGCGACTCCTCCGGGATGTAATGACCTCCGGGAGTCGTGCGGCCCGTCACCGGCAGGCGCGAGCGCTGCTGCCAGTCCTCGATCGGCGTGAACAGCCGCTGCACCACACCGCGCTCGCCCCACAGCACGCGTACCGGGCACTCGATGCGCTGGTCTGCGTCGGCCCGGTCATGCTCGAGGTCGATGCTGGCCGCCGCGCGATAGTCCTCGCACATCGCGTGGATCGCCGGCGGCGAGAAGCAGCGCTCGTACTCGGCCAGCGCGCGCGGATCGAACAGCTGCATGCCGCCCGAGCCCCAGCCGCCGAGCTTGGCGTGCAGGTAGAAGCGCGGATCGGCGCCGATCAGCGTCTCGGGCAGCGGCGCCGGCTGGATCAGGAAGAACCAGTGGTAGTACGCCTGCGCGAACTCCATCGTGGTGCGCTCGTACATCGTGCGCGTCGGCGAGATGTCGAGCAGCATCAGCCGCGCGACGGCGTCGGCATGATCGAGTGCAAGCCGGTGCGCAACGCGGCCGCCGCGATCGTGGCCGCAGACCTGATAGCGAGCATGTCCGAGCGCCCGCATCAGTCCGGCCATGTCATTGGCCATCGCGCGCTTGCTGTAGGGCGCATGGTCGGCGGTCGTCTCCGGCCGCGCCGAATCGCCGTAGCCGCGCAGGTCCGGCATCACCAGGCGGTAGCGCTGCGCCAGCCGTGGCGCCACGCGGTGCCAGATGGCATGCGTCTGCGGAAAAGCAGCAGCAGCGGAGGACCCTGCCCGCAGCGCCGGAACGCTATCCGCACGCCATCGATGTCCCGGGTCTCGAGCGGAGTGTCGCCGAACAGGTCGGTAGCGCTGGCCATGGTGACTCCCTGCCCGGACTGCGTGCCGCGCCGGCGGCCCTCAGATGTCCTGCCGCTGCTGCAGCAGGCCGATCAGCGTCTGCAGGGCGCTGCAGCAGGCCGATCAGCGTCTGCAGGGCATGGACGATGCTCTGGGTGCGGACGGCGGCACGATCGCCATCGAAGCGTTGCGACTCGGTCTTGACCCAGGCGGGCTGGCCAGGGTCGCGACGGATCGCCCAGGCAAAGCAGACGGTGCCGACCGGCTTGCTCGCGCTGCCGCCAGCCGGGCCCGCGATGCCGGTCACCGCCACCGCAACCTGCGCCTGGCTGTGCGTCAACGCACCCAGCGCCATCGCCCGCGCCACCGGCTCGCTGACCGCGCCGTAGTCGCGCAGGTAGGCCGACGCCACCCCGAGCACCTGCATTTTCGCGGCGTTGGTGTAGGTGACGAAGCCGCGGTCGAACCAGGCGCTGGAACCCGGCACCAGCGTGACGGCATAGGCAATGCCGCCCGCAGTGCACGACTCGGCGGTCGCCAGCGTCAGGTGCTGCGCGCGCAGGGCCTGGCCGAGCGCGGCGGCGAGTTCATCCAGCCGCCGGGCCGGATCGACGGGCGTGTTGCTCACGAGTGACTTCCCGTCTTCACGACATCACCCGCACGACGATGGCTGCCAGCACCAGGGCGTAGAACGCAGCGACCAGATCGTCGGCCATGACCCCGAAGCCGTTCTTCCAACGCGCGTCGATCCTGCGGATCGGCGGCGGCTTGAGGATGTCGAACAGGCGGAACGCGAGGAAGCCCAGCGCCTGCGCCATCAGCGTCGGCGGCAGCAGCAGCAGGACGATCCAGATCGCGACGATTTCATCGATGACGATGGCGCCGTGATCCGGCCGTCCCAGCGCCCGTCCGGTGCGGCCGGCCGCGAGGCTGCCAAGCACGAAGGTGACCGCGATCAACGCCGCGAAGGCGGCCGGCGACAGCCACTCGTCGAGCACGACGAAGGCGAACCAGCCGGCCAGCGTGCCCCAGGTGCCGGGCGCCGGCCGCAGCAGGCCACTGCCGAAGCCGAGCGCCAGTCCATGGGCCGGGTGGGCGAGCATGAACGACCACGATGGAACCGTCGCCGCCGGCGCGAGCGTCGACGGGCTGGACGACGGGCTAGACGACGGCCTGCCCGCGGACGGCACCTCGAAACCTGCGTCGGCCGGGTCGTTCATGGGCGGAAATGATCGAACGCCCGCGGTGCCCTGTCTACCGTTCGACCATCGGGCAGCACCACCTGCAGGCCGCGGCCGGCGCGGAAGACGCCGATGCGGGACACCGCGACCCCGGCCGCCGCCGCGGCGGCGCGCACCGCACCCGCCCGCTCCGGCGCCGCTGCGAACAGCAGCTCATAGTCGTCCCCGCCCTCGAAGACGCAGCGCTGCTGGACCTCCAGCGGCAGCCCCTGCAGGCCGGACGAGCGCGGCACCGACGCCCAGTCGACGGTCGCTGCCACTCCCGAGCGCTCGAGCAGGTGGCCCAGGTCACCGGCCAGCCCGTCCGAGACGTCGATGGCCGCGCTGGCCACGCCGCGCAGTCGCACGCCGAGTTCGACTCGCGGCGCGGGCCGTTCCAGCCGCTCGATGGCGGCCTGCGCTGCCGCCGGTCCGGGGTCGAGCTCGCCCTGCCGGCAGGCGAGCCCGAGGGCGCCGTCGCCCAGCGTGCCCGACACCCACAGCTCGTCGCCGGCCCGTGCGCCGCTGCGCAACAGCGCCGCACCGCGCGGCAGCTCGCCGAGGGCCGTGATGCAGATCACGCGTCCGGTGGACGAACGGGTGGTGTCGCCGCCCGCCAGCGCGCAGTCCCAGCGCTCGGCGAGCGCGAACAGGCCTCGCGAAAATTCGGCCAGCCAGCGCTCGTCGACCTGCGGCAGCGCCAGCGCGAGGAAGCAGCAGCGCGGCTGCGCACCGCAGGCGGCCAGATCCGACAGGTTGACGGCGAGCGCCTTGTGACCGAGCGAAGCCGCATCCACATCGGTCAGGAAGTGCACACCCTCGACCAGCATGTCGGTGGTCACCGCCCACTGGCGGTCGGGCGTGGCGTCGAGCAGCGCACAGTCGTCACCGACACCAAGCGCGACTCCCGACGCGGCGCCCGGCACGCGCGAGAAGTGGCGTGCGATCAGGTCGAACTCGCCGGACGGCTGCACGGTCGCCGGCATCGGAGGCGGCGCGCCCGCTTCAGGCGCGCGGGCGAAACTCCGACGGACGCAGCTGCGCCGCGACCTTGTCGAGCACGCCGTTGACGTAACGGAAACCCTCGGTGCCGCCGAAGCTCTTGGCGAGTTCCACCGCCTCGTTGATGATCACCCGATAGGGGATCTCGGAGCGGTGCTTCAGCTCGTAGGTGGCCAGCAGCAGGATGCCGTGCTCCACCGGCGACAGCGCGGCGACATCGCGATCCAGATGCGGCGCGAATTCGGTGCGCAGGCCGGCAGCGCCGTCGATGGCGCCGGTCAGCAGTTCGCGGTAGTGCGCCATGTCGGCCCTGGCCGCGAGGTCATCGAGTCCCTCGGGACCGCGCGACTCGGCCAGATGGCCCTCGATGGCGGCGGCGTCCTGGCCGCCGACCAGCCACTGGTACAGGCCCTGCACGGCCAGTTCACGCGCACGCCGCCGCGCGCTGCGGCCGCCGCGCTGGGCCGGCGCTGCCTCAGCCTGCGGCATCCTCGTCTCCGGCTTCGTCGAGCGCCCACAGCAGGTTGGCCATCTCGACCGCCACCCGCGCCGCATCGCGGCCCTTTTCGCCGACGCGCGCGCGCGCCTGCTCGTCGTTCTCGGTGGTCAGGATGCCGTTGGCCACGGGCACGCCGCTCGCCGCGGCCACCTGCGCCACGCCACGCGCCGATTCATTGGCGACGATCTCGAAGTGATAGGTCTCGCCGCGGATCACGCAGCCGAGAGCGATCAGCGCGTCGAATTCGCCGCTGGCGGCCAGCTTTGCCAGCGTCACGGGAATCTCGAGTGCGCCGGGGACCGTCAGGTGGGTGACATCGTCCTCGTCGACGCCGAGCGTGACCAGCTCGCCAACGCAGGCTTCCAGCAGCGCGCGGCCCGCCCATTCGTTGAAACGCGCCTGCACGATGCCGATGCGCAGACCGGCGCCATCGAAGTCCGGCGCGATGTAGTCGATCGCCATCTCACCTCCAGTCAGGGCAGTGTACGCGACCGCCTCTCGGCCACGGCCCGCGCCGGCCGACCCGGGCCGCAGCCCGGCGCTTCAGTTCTCGATGAAGCCGGTCGTGTGCAGCCCGAAGCCGGCCATCGACGGCATCTTGCGGGGCCGCGCCAGCAGGCGCATGCGGCCGACGTTGACGTCGCGCAGGATCTGCGCGCCGATGCCGTAGGTGCGCAGGTCCATGCGCGACTGCACGAGGGTGTCCTGGCCGCTGTCGGCCGCCAGCTGCGCCTCGAACTTGGCCAGCAGCCGCTCGGCCGGCTCGGCGCAGTTGAGCAGCACCAGCACGCCGCAGTCGGCCGCCGCAATGGCCGCCAGCGCCTTCGGGATCGGCCACGAATGCGTGCTGGCATCGGCGTCGAGGAAGTCGAGCACGGACACCGGTTCGTGCACGCGCACCAGCGCTTCGCGCTCGGGCGTGATCTCGCCCTTGACCAGCGCCAGGTGCGGCGCGCCGCTGGGCCGGTCCCGGTAGACCACCAGCTCGAACTCGCCGGCCGGCAGCCGCACGCGGCGACTGCCGCAGCGCTCGATCATCGACTCGTTGGCGGCGCGGTACTCGATCAGGTCGGCAATGGTGCCGATCTTCAGTCCGTGCTGACGGGCGAACGGAATCAGGTCGGGCAGCCGCGCCATCGTGCCGTCGTCGTTCATCACTTCGCACAGCACCGCGGCCGGCGTCAGCCCCGCCAGTCGCGCCAGGTCGCAGCAGGCCTCGGTGTGCCCGGCGCGCATCAGCACACCGCCGGGCGCGGCCACCAGCGGGAACACATGTCCGGGCTGCACGATGTCGCTCGGCCGCGCGTTCGGACGCGAGGCCACGTGGATCGTGCGCGCGCGGTCGGCCGCGGAAATGCCCGTCGTCACGCCGCTCGCCGCCTCGATCGCGACCGTGAAGTTGGTGCCGTGCACCGTCTGGTTGTTGCTGGTCATCGGGCCCAGCGCGAGCTGGGCCGCGTGCTCGGCCGTGATCGGCATGCAGACGAGGCCGCGGCCGTGCTTGGCGAGGAAGTTGATCTTCTCCGGCGTGACGAAGTCCGCCGCGAAGATCAGGTCGCCTTCGTTCTCGCGGTCCTCGTCATCGACCAGCACGACGATGTTGCCGCGGCGCACCTCGTCGATGATCTCCGTCACGCTGGCGATCGGCCCGGAAGGGTCCGGTCGTCCGGCAACCAGGGTCAGTGCACTCATGCGATTTCCCGCGCAGCGGATGCGATGGGGCGGATTGATGCGTTGGGCCGCAATGCGGATGGATGCGCGAAGGGTGGCGCGGCGAAGGGTGGCTCCCCTTCGCAAGCCGCCCGCCAAAGCAGACGCCGCATTTCGGCCCAACCCTCCGGGAAAGCGAATGGCGGGCGCACTGCCGCGTTGCCGCTTCGCTGATTGGTGCACACCAACGGCGCTCGCGGCGCCTCGCACTGCATCCCGCCATTCACTTTCGCACTCCCGAAATTAGCGTG
>JALORV010000133.1 GCA_025458735.1 Burkholderiaceae bacterium
ACTGGCGACGCAGGACCGCTTCGCGCGCGCGATGGGAGTCAGCTTCGTCGAGGGCGGGCCGGGCCACGCCACGGTGGCGATGACCGTCAGCGAGCAGCATTTGAATTTCAACGGCACCTGCCACGGCGGCGCGATCTTCGCGCTCGCCGACGCCGCCTTCGGCCTGGCCTCGAATTCGCACGGCGTCATCGCCGCCGGCATCGACGCCCACATCACCTACCAGGCCGCGGCCGGACTCGACGACCGGTTGACCGCCGCCGCAACCGAGGTCTCGCGCTCGCGCAAGCTCGCGGTCTATCGCATCGACGTCGCACGCGCCGACGGCACGATGATTTCCAGCTTCACCGGCACCGTGTACGTCACCGCCCGGCACCACGAGCCGGCCGGCTGAGGCGCCGCACTGTCGTCCCGTGTCGCCCGCGGTCAGGGGCCTGCTGACCCGCCTGCCGGCACGGCAGCGGCCAGCCGCCGGCCCATCTCCTCGGCCAGCGCCGCCAGCCCGCTCGCGGGCCGGATCATCACCTCGAAGTCGACGATGCGGCCGTCGGTGTCAAAGCGGATCAGGTCGATGCCCTTGAGCTGCTTCTCAGCCACCCGCGCGCGGAACTCCAGCGCCACGTCGAAGCCGTCGCTGCTGGCGAACTGCCGCTCGTAGGCGAAGCCGGAGAACACGCCAAACACCGTGCGCAGGATCAGCGCCACCGTCGGCGCGCCCTGGTAAGGCTTGAACGCGGCCGGCGAGCGGAAGACGACGTCGGGATGCAGCAGCGCCGGCAGCGCCGCGAGATCGCCGCTGCCGACGATTCGGTGCCACTCGCGCAGCGCAGCGGCGATTGCTGGGGAGGTCAAGGAGTTCATCAAGACTGCAATCTCAACCGGTTGGCATGCTGCCTCAACCGCCTGCCGTCGAACAGCCGGCGTTGCGAATCCCGGAACCGGCGGAGGCGTCCTTCGACTGGTCATTGGACAGCCTTTGCGCCGGTTCGCCGCGAGACGATCCGTGTCGGTTTCCTGCTGCTTCCCGGCATCCCGAAACGATGATGAGCAAACAGCTGCAAGCGACCCGAAGCCGTCGGCCATGGCGCTCCAATCCGGCGTTAGGAATCGAATGAAGCTGCCGTTCAAGCTGCGGCAACGATGCGGCTCGATCTAGTCAGATTGGACGGCAACAAGAGTGCGCGAGGATTGCGCCTGCGCCCACCCGCGGCCCGCCCCTGTGGGTAGCCGCCAAAGCCGAGCACGATTCCGCCGCTGATCCGCTGCTCCAGTGCGTCCCGGCCTTCGAGTTCGACCAGCGCCTTAGCTGGTAGCCACCACCGTCACCGTCGCTGCGCACCCGTGTGCGACGCAGGGCCGGCGCGTGCCGGCCTCGCCAGCCTGCCCGCGCGCGGCCACCTTGACGTCGGCGCCCGCCCGAAAGTGCCATCAGCAGCGGGCGCTGCAGCCCGTCGCCGCCGAAAATCCACGTTTGAACCGCACCACCAACCCGACCACAATCAGGTTCGCGCCGTTGCAATGGCTATCCGTCACATGGGGCAGGGCGCGCGTCCGAGGATCGAGCAGCTCAGCAGTGGCTATCGCGCGATGAGAAGGACCTCGCCTAGTGCGGTGGCGAATGCCAGTCCGAACGCCGGGATCGGCAGCACGCTCGGGCGCGCGCGCTCCGGCAACCGCAGCCGCTCGACTTCCTTGCCGGTCAGGCGGTCGAGCACGTGCAGGACATCGTCCATCGCCAGCGCGTACAGCTTTCCCTGCTCGGTCACGAGCTCCGCCATCACCGGCGCCCAGTGGCCGGCGGCCCCTGTGTAATCGGTGGTGCGGTGCCGCCACCGCAATGCACCGGACGCGACGTCGATCGCGAAGATCCACCCCGTGGGTGACCAGAGATAGGTCGTGTCGCCGGCGATGTGATGCGAATTGATGAAATTTCCGGCATCGAACGACCAGAGCACCGTTCCGTCGTCGACCGATATGCCGTAGAGCTTCTCGCGGTAGCTGCCGGCGACCAGGACATGCCCGCTGACGTGAAGCTGGCGGAGGTACTGCCACTCGGCGCTTCGATCGATCACCCACCGCAGCCGGCCGTCGCCGGCCGCCAGCGCGTAGAGACGCCCGTCACCCGGTCCCGCCAGAACCGTATCGCCGGCAATCGCGGGCGCGTAGCTGGCGAGGGTGCCGACAATTCCGGGAAAGCGCCACAAGGGTGCTCCCGTCGCGGTGTCGAGCGCCAGGATTTCGTGCCCATCGCCGACATAGGTCCGATCGGCTTGGACCAACGGCGCGCCGGTCTGCATTCGCGCCACATGGCGCCAATGCCACTGTCCGCCGTCGAGATCCCCGCAGACGATGGCATCGCGCCCGGCGCAGACGACTCGATGACCCGTTGCGCGGGGACGAAACACGGCTCCTTGCGCGAGGCCATGTTCGAGCGTCCAGAGCGGTTGCGGGCGGTCGAGCGATATCGCGCCGAGCGTGCGCTCGCCGGCGAACAGCAGGAGCGGCCCGGCACGCGATAGCGGCGCCAGTGTGCGATTCCCGGTTCGCCAGCGCTGCAGCGTCGAGCGTGGACGCGCCGTCCCCGTTCCTGCCACGCACTCTGCCCATGTCACGGCGCATCCGTCGAGCAGCAGCGCCAACGCGGCACGCCGGGTGACGATCACTTGCAGTTCGCGCCCTGTTTGATCCAGGCGAACAGAATCATCGTATTGGGATGATCGCGGTCCTCGGCCGGGCTGATTCCCGGGGGCATGCGGTCCTCCGCCAGGTGTTGCCAGACGCCACTTCCCTCGGGATTGCCGGGAATGACCACCTCGGTCGCCTTGTCCACGCCCTTGGCCACCGAATCCGCGCCTAGCATGATGCCCCTGTGAGAGCTCATGTCCAATTCGTGAAAACTCGGCGGTTCCTGGTTGGACATATGGCATGCCGTGCAGGCGGGTGTGTCCGGCGCGAAGGAATTGTTCTTCGCAAAGAGCGGGAGGATGTTTTTCTGGAAATGCGCGTCGTTTTTCGCGCCATCGGCGATCCAGTCGCGCACCGCGATGTAGTTGGGGCTGTCGGTGGCGACGTTGAACTGCACACCCAGCGGCATGCGGTTGTTGCGCAGCCTGCGGCCGAGAATCTCCCGCTTCGGATCCTGGCCCGGTTGGAGGAGCCTGCGCCGGGGCTCTTCGGTCGATCCCTCGCGGATGCCGTTACAGGTCGACAGATCGAGCCCGCGATAGCTCGTGGACGAATCGCTGGAAGAGTGGCAGACGACGCACGCCGGCCCGGCCCCGAACGCGTTCGGCGTCCACATCAGCGCCTCGACGTACTTATAGGGAATCGGGATGTTCCGCTTCAGAATCAACTCGGTGACGGCGGCATTGCCGCTTTCGAGCGGCAGCTTGCCTTCCCGGATGTCCTTGAGCAGTTGCCGGGAAAGGCTGCGGTGTCTGCCGCCTTCCCCCTTCTCGTCGGCTCGTGCCGTCCCGATGTGCGACAACAGGCAAGCGGCGCCGACTGCGCAAATGAATGTCGAAAGAATCCGCTTCGTCCGGAACTGCCCCCCGGCTGCGATCATCGTCTCCTCCCCCTGTGAGTCGGGCAAAATGACTCGGGCCGTTGCCCGTCCGGCAACATCAGGTTCCGTTTTTAGGCGCGGATCTTGCCCCCGCGTTGACCGGGGTCAATCGGACTTCACAACGTCTTGTTCGCCCGGCGCTTGCGCGCTCCGCTCGAACGCGAACGCCTTGCGCATGGGCGGGTCTCTCAGTTCGGCCTTTCGTTCGACTTCGGCGACGTGTCGCTGGGCGCGACTTCCCCCGAGCGGATCGTCACCATCACCAACATCAGCGGCGTGCCGCAGACGGTGAATAAGGCAGGGGGTGGCGCGGGTCTGTTCGGCGGTGTGCAGAACTGCCAAGGAATCACGCTGGCTCCCGACGACTTCGGCCAGATCTTTCTACGCGTTCACGCCCACCTCGCTGGGCCCAGTAAGCGGAACGACGAAGCTCTCGGTGAACGCCCAACCGGCGGAATCTTCGTTCTTCGGCATCGGCGCAGGCCCGCTCGCAGCGGTCCAGGAACCTGGCACGCTCGCCCTACTTGGTCTCGGACTCGCTGGACTAGCCGTATCGCGTCGGCGCAGGGAGTAGTCGGCAACGCCTGACGACCAGCCCGGCCATGTGCCGGGCTGCTTGTTTCGTATCGCACATTGCGTGAGACAAGAAGAGGCGCGCGCGGCCTGTTCGTCGAGCGACCGGTTATGAGCGAATTTCGTTGAGGAGATGACCGGCTCCTTATGGCCGTTATGGAGAGCTCTCCATAACGGCCATTATGTGCAGGTCTCAGTTATGAACAGTTGTTGTTTGAACCGTGGGCGGCGCCGCTCGTGCAGCACGAGTTAGCGGCGCCCGCGGTCTTCACATAGCGGCGCCCGCGGTCTTCACATAATTACAGCGATTCCAGGAACCGTAGCAGCGAGTCGGGCGCCTTGTAGCGCCGGACGGCGCCGTCGGGCTCGTGCAGGCGGTCCAGCGCGCGCTGCTTCATTTCCAGGTCGGCCTCGACGTACTGGTGGGTCGTGGTTGGGCTCTCGTGTCCGAGCCACAAGGCGAGGGTCTCCTCACCGCAGCCGGACTGCAACAGATGCATGGCCGTTGTGTGGCGGATCGTGTGTGGCGAGATACGCCGCTTGGCGAGTTCGGGTCGATTCGTCCGCGCCGCCTGGACGGCGAGCGCGAGCCGCTGCGTCACGTTGCTGCGGCTCATGGTTCGGCCGTCGCGGTTGGGCAGCAGCGCCGATTCCGGCTGCAGCTGCGGGTTGCGCCGCAGCCAGGCGCGCAGGTGCCGCACCGTCGACGGCCACAGCGGCACCGTACGTTGCTTGCGGCCCTTGCCGTGCAGCAGCAGGAAGGCCACCCCGTCCAGGACCACGTCCGCCACGGTCACGCCGATGATCTCGGAGACGCGGGCGCCGGTGTTGTAGAGCATGCGCAGCAGCAGATGGTCGCGCTGACTCGTCCAGGTGCCGTCGGGTCTGCCGATGACGGCCATCATCTCGGCGCGCGTGAGGAATCCGAGCATCGGCCGCTCGAAGCGCTTCATCGGCACGCCCAGCGCCTGCTCGACGGCGTGCAGCGCGGTCACGTCGCGCCGGCCGGCGAACTTCAGGAACGCGCGCAACGCCGCCAGCCGCGCATTGCGGGTCCTGACCGCGTTGCCGCGCTCCTGCTCGAGATGATCGAGGAAGGACAGGATCAGCGCCGGCGTGATCTCCGGCAGCGTGATCGCGGTGGGCTGCTTGCGCAGCCGCTCCTGAGCGAACTGCAGGAACAGCACGAAGGCGTCACGGTAGGCGGTCACGGTACAGGGACTCATCGCGCGCTGCTGCAGCAGGTGCTCGGTAAAGAACGCCTGCGCCAGTGCGGCGAAGCTCGGCGGGTGGGTCGAGTCGGACTTACGCATCGCCGTCCTCCTCGCCCGTGTCGTCACACAGATCGACGTAGCGCTCGAAGCGCTGGCCCACCAGCTGCATCAGTTCGGGCACGCCGGTCAGATACCAGTAGGTGTGGGAGATCTTGGCGTGGCCCATGTAGGTCGACAGCGCCAGCATGCGCGGATGCACGTCCACGCTCTGTTCATGCCAGCGCCGCAGGCGTTGCACCGCGAAGCTGTGCCGCAGATCGTGGATGCGTGCCGCCCCGTGGCCGCCGCGGGCAATCCATCCCAGCTGCTGACGTAGTTGGTCGAAGATGCGATGCGCCTGGCGATCTCCCAACGGCTGGCCGAGCCTTCGCCCACGGCTGCCGGTGAAGAACGGCAGCTCCGGGGCCGTCGGCACAAACCGCGCCCGCACGCTGCGATAGCGGGCCAGCGCCGCCACCGCGCTCGGGTGCAGCGGTACCAGCCGGGACTTGCCGAACTTGCCGCGCCGGACGGTCAGCACGCCGGCCTTCAGATCCACATCGGCGTCGCGCAACGCCAGAGCCTCGGAGATGCGCAGCCCGGTGCAAGCGATCAGGCCGAACAGTGTCTGCATGACGGCGCCACGTGGACTCAACGGCGGACCGAGGCGCACGGCGGCGTCCAGCAGCGCGGCGATCTCATCGTCGCGGAAGATGTGGGGCGTCACGCGTCCCGGAACGGGACCGAAGATCGCCTCGTCGGGCACTTCGGTGCCCGGTTCGTACTGCTGCAACCAGCGCATGAAGGGTCGCAGCATGCGTAGCGCCCGGGCGGCGGTGGCCTGGTCGCCGCGGCCGCCCTTGGCGGTTCGTGCCCAGGAGGCCATCAACTCGGCCGTCAGCGGCCCGCGCTGACGGCAGGCCTTGACGTAACGCGCGAAGCGCGCCAGCGATTGGCCCATGTGCTTCAGTTCGAACCCGAGGCGGCGCCGCTCGGTGAGGTACTGCTCGATCCGGGCCGTCAGAGAGGTGCGCGCGCTCATGGCGCGCTCCCGGGCCAGGGCAGCGCCACCTCGGTCAACGCGCGCTGGTTCAGCTTGGCGTAGATGAGTGCGGTGTTCAGCGAGCGGTGCCGCAGCACGTCGGCCACTTCCTTGATCGGACTGCCCACATTGACGAGGCGACAGGCCAAGGTGTGACGCAGCGCATGCGTTCGTCCGTGCACGATGCCGGCGCGCTGGAAGGCGTCGCGCACGATCCGGCGGATGGCGTCGACACCGACAGGTTCATCGTGCGGCGCCAGGTGCCGCACGAACAGCGCGCGGTCGCCGCCGGCGGGTCGCTCATAGCGAACGTAAGCTGCCAGCGCCTCGCCCGTGAGCGCGGGCAGCGGCAGCACATCCTGACGGCGCGACTTCGTTCGCCGCAGCACCACGGTGCCCTGCTTCCAGTCGATGTCGTCGAGTTGCAGCCGGTTGATCTCGGCAGTGCGCAGGCCCAGGTCCAGCGCCAGCCGCACGATCGCGTAGCCGCGCTTGGGCGAACGCAGCGTGCGGGTAAACGAACCCAGCAGACGATCGACCTCCGCCGACTTGAGCGCGCGCGGCAACGACGCCAGCGACCATCGCGCCGGCGATGCAATGACGGCTAAAAGGGGCTGCACGGCATCGCCGCAGGTGGCGCGCCAGCGCAGATACGCGCGCAGTGCAGCGTTGATCGTGGCGGCGTTGCTGGCGGTGTTGACCAGTTCCATCTGCTCGCCGACGAAGCGACGGATGTCCGCGGGCCGCAGTTCTTCGAACGCCAGCGGTCGACCGGCGAACTTGTGAATCAGCAGCCGCTCGATGATGCGCAGCCGGTCCGCACGCGTGCCGCTCGCCAGCCCGCGCGCGTCGCGCATGTACGCGTCAAAGCGACGCAACTCGTCGGCCACCGGGCCGGCAGGCGTCGGCAGCTCGGCGATGACGCCCTGCCGGCGCAGGATCGCCAGCAGGGGCATCAGTGCCGCATGCGCCTCGCGCGGATGTCGTAGCGCAAACTCCGGGCAGCCGCAGCGCGGCAGATGGTCGTGCAGAAACTGGTCGACGCGACTCTCGTCGAGCCGGCCCGCCGGCAGTCTGCAAAGCGCCATCCAGTGCGCGAAGTGCGCCAGCGCTCCGAGGCATCGACGCACGGTACCGGGCGCGTAGCGTCCCTCCTTCAGGCGCCCGACATAGGCAGCAACGAACGCCGCCAGCGGGCCGTCGAGCAGCCAGGCGCGCTCGGCGGTGCGCAAAGCAGGAATCTCCAACATGGCAGTCTCCACGAGTGGTGAAGACGCCGTGTTGCCGCGCCGCCGAAATTATGTCCAGTTCACCGCACCGAACGCGTCGGATTCACGAGCAACGGCGCGGCTCCGCCCCGCGCGCCGCCTCGACACTGTTCATAACTGAGACCTGCACATAATGGCCGCGCACCTCGGCAGAAGTGCCGCGCCTGCGGTGAAATGCCCCGCGCCGAAAGAGGTCGGTCCTGGCCCCAGGACGCGCTTGTCGCGGCTGACCGCCGGGCGCTAGACGCCCTCCGGGATCTTGGAGGCCATCATCTTCCTGCGGTCCGATCTGCGCCCGTCGACGATGAACGTGCCGTCCCCGACCGCGTGGACCGTTCGCCGTTCCTTGCGAGCGGAATCCAGGTAAGCGGCAAGGCCCTCGAGCACGACGAGGTTGTGCTTGCGGACGATGTCGATGACCCTGCACTCGATGTTGGCCAGGCACTCCTCGATCAAGGGCGCCTTGACGAACTTGCCGCGAACAGGCGTGAGCCCGAACCTGGCGAACTTGTCCGTGTCGGCGCCGGAGCAGGTCCCGATCCCGACCACCTCGTCGAGCAGGTCGACCGTTGGAACGGCGATGACGCACTCCTTGTTCTTCCGCAATGCTGCAAAGGAGTAGTTCCAGTCGCCCGTGGTGATCGCAAACAGCGGCGTGAAATCCACCACCATCGTCCACGAGATGGTCATGACGTTGTTCTTCCTGCCATCACGGGTCGTCACGAGGACGACCGGTCCCGGTTCGATCAGGGTGAAGGCCCGCTCCAGCTTCAACTGACGCATGGATCACCTCGTCACTTCGACGTCGTCGCTCACGCATCGCGCACGTGCGCCAGCGTGTGCTGCGGCGACTCGTACACGTGCGGCGCCATGTCGCGCTTCTTCAGCGCCGTCCCCGGCTTGGCTCGCAGGAAACCCGAGGTCGTATCGCGCGAGACGCCGTCACAGTAACGCTCGACCAGGCCCCTGACCATCGCCGCGCAGGCGTCCTCGACCTCCGGCGCGATCTCGAAGTGGTCGTCGTTGACGATCGCGCAGGCGCGGTGGCCGATCGGCGCGAGGTGTGCTTCGACTTCGCGCAGGATGGCGTCGACTTCGGCCAGCGTGCGCACGCGCAGGCGCTCGCGCAGACCCATCGGCGCATCGCCGAACCGGCACGGTGCGGCGTCCTCGTGCCGGCGCCCGGGGATCGGCGCCTTCGCTGGGTCGACCGTCAGGCCGCATTCGTCGCCGCGGCGCTCGCTACTCGCGCTCGAGCCGCAGAAAGCGCGCCGCGTTGTCGTGGAAGATGTCGCGCTTCTGCCCCGGCGTCAGGAACCGTGCCGACTCG